>NZ_DAINST010000083.1:0-12419 GCF_036741115.1 Dietzia sp. | reverse complement strand
ACTGCGTCGCCCGCCATCTTCGCGAGCTCGGAGACGCGCACCCACCACTGCATCGACAGGCGCGGCTCGATGGCCTCGCCCGAGCGCTCGGAATGGCCCACCGAGTGCACGTACGGGCGCTTCTCGGCGATGATCCGCCCCTGCGCGGCGAGCGCACGGTTGATCGCGGCGCGTGCCTCGTAGCGGTCCAGCCCGTCGAACTCGGTGCCCGTGCCGGCGATGTGCGCCGAGGCATCCATGATCGTGGGCATCGGCAGGTCGTGGCGGCGCGCGACCTCGAAGTCGTTGGGATCGTGCGCGGGCGTGATCTTCACGGCGCCCGAACCGAACTCCGGATCGACGTATTCGTCGGCGACGACGAGCACATCCCAGTCCTCGCGCAGCGGGTGCGGCAGGCGCTGCCCCACGAGGTGCGCGTAGCGCTCGTCCCCCGGCGACACGGCGATGGCCGTGTCGCCGAGCATGGTCTCGAGCCGGGTCGTGGCCACGTCGATATGGGGACCGGAGCCGTCGAGCGCGCCGTAGCGGAACGTCACGAGCTCGCCCTCGACGTCCTCGTACTTGACCTCGATGTCGGAGATCGCCGTACCGAGTACCGGCGACCAGTTGACCAGCCGCTCGGCGCGGTAGATGAGCCCCTGCTCGTACATGGATTTGAAGATGGTCTGCACGGCGCGCGAGAGGCCGTCGTCGAGCGTGAACCGCTCGCGCGACCAGTCGACGCCGTCACCAAGGCGGCGCATCTGCCCGCCGATGGTGCCGCCCGACTCGGCCTTCCATTCCCACACCTTCTCGATGAACGCCTCGCGGCCGATGTCGTGCCGAGAGGTGCCGGACTCATTGAGCTTCTTCTCCACGAGCGATTGCGTGGCGATACCCGCGTGGTCCATGCCGGGCAGCCACAGCACGTCGAAGCCCTGCATCCGCTTCCGGCGCGAGAGCGCGTCCATGAGCGTGTGGTCGAGTGCGTGGCCCATGTGCAGCGAGCCCGTGACGTTCGGCGGCGGCAGCACGATGGAGAAGCGCGGCTTCTCGCTCGCGGGATCGGCCTCGAAATACCCGGCCTCCACCCAGCCTTCGTAGAGCGCCGCCTCGTGCTCGGCGGGGTTCCAGGCCTTGGGCAGTGCCTGCTCGGGATTTTCTGCGGAGTGCTGCTCGTTGCTCACCAGCCCGAGTCTAGTGGTCCCGCGGCTCGTGCCAGAAGTCGCGTCTGACGGCGCACGCCGCTATTTCCCCGCGCTCCCCACGCCCCGTTCACTTGATGTCGGAACTGTGCCGGGCGAGCGCCGTGACTTCGATGTCCATATAAGGGAACAGCGGCAGGGCGAAGAGGATCTCGTTGAGCTCGTCCGCGGAGTCGACCTCGAAGATCGAGATGTTGGAGTACTTCCCCGCGATCCGCCAGATCTCGAGCAACTTCCCTTCCCGCTGGACCTTCTGCGAGTACGCCTTCTCGCGCGCCACCGTCTCCTCGCGCAGCGCCGGGTCGAGGTCGGCGGGGATATTGACGTTCATTCGTACGTGGAACAAGGCCATGGGGGCCTCCTTTTATGTGGTCTATCGGTGCGTTTTTCTTGCTGATCGATCTCGTCGCAGCGCGCCGGCGGCCTCAGTCCGCGCGGGCGAATGCCGCGATGGTATCGGTATCGAGCTCGACACCGAGCCCCGGCCCCTCCGGGAGGTGCACGCGCCCGTCGTCATAGACGATCGGCTCGGCCAGCAGTTCGTGCTTGAGCAGCAACGGTCCGAACAGCTCGGAACCGTAGGTGAAGCCCGGGCCGGCGCACGCGAGGCGTAACGAGGCGGCCGTGCCGATCGGCCCCTCGAGCGACGTCGCGGCGTGGCACGCGATGCCCGCTGCGCGCGCGACGGCCACGGTCTCCCTGCTCCGCAGCCCCCCGAGCTTGGTCGTCTTGATGGCGACGACCCCGGCGGCCTCGCGGCGCACCACCTCGAGCGCTTCGTGTGGCGACTGCACGCAGTCGATGGAGTCGCGGGCCTTGCCGCCGAGGAGTGCGTGCACGGGCACTCCGAGGCTGCGCGCGTAGGCGTCGAACATCGCGATTTCGAGGCCCGCTTTGGCGAAGCGTCCGAAGGCGACGAACTTGTCGAAGTCTTCTACGAGACGCGGAATCGTGTCGAGGGGTCGTCCGACGACGACGGGCGCGAGGTACTTGTCGACCAGCGCCTTCATCGTCTCCACCGACTCGCCCACCCACCACGGCCCCCGGGGACGACGCCTTCGCCGTAGCCGGTGATCCCGTCGTCCGTGGTCACCTCGACGAGGAGTATGGGCTGGGCCGTGGCGGTGGTCGTAGCGAATCGGTGGGGCCGGATGAGCGGCACATCGAGGATCGTCGTGCACACGGCGGCGACCTTGGGTGAGCCTTCGCCGGGCCGAGGACTTTCGGGTGCGCGTAGGGATTCCGCGTTGTTCTCGGACGCTGTCGTGTTCTCGGACACTGTCTGTGGTCCTTCTTTCTGGCGTTCTGGGGCTCGTCCGTATGGCCGGCGTCGCCCACACGGACGCGAAGAGCCCGACGCCGCCGTGACGGGGTCACGACGGCAACGGGCTCGATGCGCGGATCAGGCGACGAAGCGGCCTTCGCTCTCGGGATCGGAGACGAAGTCGTAGTTCACGACGTCGACTCCATCGGCGCCGGGCAGCGGGTCGAGGATGAGCTCGGGCTTCTCGGCGCCGACGACGTCGTCGTCGACGTACTCGCCTCCATTGAAGTAGAGCTGCGTGGTGATGAGGCGCTTGCCGGACGCGGTGACCTTGAGGTGCAGGTGGGCCGGGCGCCGCAAGGAGGCCGATTGTTCTCTCGGCCTCGCCCGCGACCTCTACGAACAGTTCGGCGCCACGGTGTATGTCCGCCGCTGCGATCGAGAGCGCAGGGCAGGCGGGGTCAACGTCGAGCGAGGGCCGCGCCAGGACCTCACCCCGCAGGAAAAGGCTGTCGCCGCGCCGGTCGCGGCAGGGAACAGCAACGCGGAAGTCGCCGACGAGCTGTACCTCAGCATCAAGACCATCCAGTACCACCTCACCCGCGTGTACGCGAAGCTCGGAATCCGCGGACGCGGGGAGCTCGCGGCGGTCTACGCCGAGAACACCCCATCAGCCGGAACGGAAGACGGAGGATCACCGTTGACAGTCTCCCTGCACTTCCCCGAGACCCCCAGGCACGAGCGGCCCCGCCCGCGCGATTTCGCGAGCGCACTGGGGCCGAGGCAACTCGCCGACGGGCTCATCGCCCTCCTGTTCTCGGCCACCGGGCCCGTCGCGCTCATCACGGCCGCCGGCAACCAGGGCGGGCTCTCGGGCGCGGAGATCTCCTCGTGGATCCTCGGCGTCTTCCTGTGCAACGGGATCCTCACGGTCGTGGCGAGCTGGGTCTATCGCACCCCTCTGGCGTTTTTCTGGACGATCCCCGGAACGGTCATCGTCGGCGATGCCCTGGGCGAGCTGAGCATGTCCGAAGTGGTCGGTGCCTATCTCTTCACAGGGGTGCTCATCGTCGTCTTGGGCGTCACGAGGCTGGCGACGTGGTTCATGGAGATCGTGCCGTTGCCCATCGTCATGGCCATGGTCGCCGGAATGTTCCTCAGCTTCGGCCTCGGCCTCGTCGACTACCTCTGGAGCGCGCCCGTCATCGCCATCCCGATGGTGGTCGCGTTCGGCGTGCTCATCGCGCTCCCCCCGGCTGGGTTCCAAGTTTCCTCCTGTCCTCGCCGCCATGGTCGTGGGCTTCATCGCCGTCATCCAGACCGGACAGTGGAACGCCGGGGACCCCGCGCTCGGCATCATCGCGACGCCGGTATTCCACACGCCCGAGTTCTCACTGCGCGCGATCGGCGAGCTCGTGCTGCCGCTCACCGTCACCGTCCTCGTCATCCAGAACGGGCAGGGCGTCGCCGTGGTCCACGCGGAGGGGCATCTCCCGCCCGTCACCGCGAGCGCGATCCTCTCGGGTGTCTGGTCGCTCATCGTCGCGCCCGTCGGCGCGGTGTCGAGCTGCCTCACTGGGCCGACGAACGCGCTCATCGTCCAGGGAAAGCCAGCGGATCGCCGCTGGGCCGCGGCGATCGTCACCGGATGCGGGGCGATCGTCGTCGGGATCTTCTCCCCTGCCTTCGTCGGCTTCATCCTCAGGGCCCATGCAGAGTTCTTCGCGGCCCTCGCGGGAATCGCGATGCTGACCCCGCTCGGCGGCGCGTTCTCCACCGCCTTCTCCAAGCCGGCATGGACCGGCCCACTCGTCTGCTTCCTCGTGACGGTCGCCGGCCATTCCCTCATCGGTATCGGCTCGGCGTTCTGGGGCGTGCTCGTAGGACTCGCGGTATGAGCACTCGTCGCTCGAAGGCTTCCGCAGCTCTGAGGGTCCCCCACAGGTACCTTGGTGCCATGTCCACTGCGATTCTCGCGCTCGACGCCTTTCCGACGAAGTCGATCCCCGATGGCATTCCGGACCTGCCGATCGTCCTCATCGGCTCGCTCGGCTCCACTCGCACGATGTGGATCGAGCAGATCGCGGCCCTGTGCACCATCGGGCCCGTCTACGCGGTCGATCTGCGCGGTCACGGCGATTCCCAGGTCATCGACGAGCCCGCGAGCATGTCCGACCTCGCCAAGGACGTGCTCCGTGCCCTCGATCTCGACGGGATCTCCTCCGCCCACTTCGTCGGGCTCTCAATCGGCGGGGCGATCGCCCAGCAGATTGCCCTCGATGCCCCCGAGCGAGTCGAGCGCCTAGTCCTCACCTCGACCGCGCCGAAGTTCGGCACGCCTGAAGCCTGGGCCGAGCGCGCAGAAAAGGTGCGCGCCGATGGCGTCTCCTCGCTGGTCGACGGGGTGTTGTCGAAGTGGTTCACCGAGCCGTGGGCAGCCGCGAATCCCGACGTCATCGCCAATATCCGGAGGAACTTCGAGAGGACCGACCCCACGGGCTACGCGCGCTGCTGCGAGGCGCTAGCGGGCTTCGACTCGCGAGAACGCCTCGGCGAAATCGCCGCGCCGACGCTCGTCGTCTCCGCCGACGACGACGGGTCCACGCCGCCTGACGTCGTGCGTCCCCTCGCCGCGGGTATCCCCGGCGCCCGGTTCCTTCGCATCGAGGACGGAGCGCACCTGTGCAATATCGAGTGCGCCGACGAGTACAACGCCGCGGTGGTGGAGTTCCTCCGGCCGTGAGCGCGTGGGGCGGCCAGGAGCGCCGCCACCACCACCGCTAGAGAACCGGCTGAGAGCCGCTAGAGCCGCTCGAAGACTGCGGCGAGCCCCTGCCCTCCGCCGATGCACATGGTCTCCAGGCCCCATCGAGCGTCCCGGCGCTGCATCTCGCCGCACAACGTCGTCAGGATCCGCGCACCGGTGGCGCCGATCGGATGGCCGAGAGAAATGCCGGAGCCGTTGGGATTGAGATTGTCCGCGGCCGGGTCCATGCCCCATTCGCGGAGGACCGCGAGGGTCTGGGCCGCGAAGGCCTCATTGAGCTCGATGACATCCATGGCCTCCAGGCCGATACCGAGGCGAGTGAGGACCTTCTCCGTGGCCGGGACCGGGCCGATGCCCATGGTCTCCGGCGCAACGCCCGCGACCGCCCAGCCGGCGAGGCGCACGACCGGTTCGAGCCCGAGCTCCTCCACCTTCGCGCTGGTCGTGACGATGGCCATGGCTGCGCCGTCGTTCTGCCCCGACGCGTTCCCCGCCGTGCCGGTCGACTTCGGATCGATCGCCGAGCGAATCGGGCGGAGCGCGGCGAGGGCGTCAAGGCTCGCATCTGCGCGCGGATGTTCGTCGGTGCCGACGAGCACGGGATCGCCCTTGCGCCCGGGAACCTCGATGGGCACGATCTCCTCGGCGAACGCCCCGGACCGCTGGGCCGCGACGGCGCGGCGGTGCGACTGCACCGCGAGTTCGTCCTACTCTTCGCGGCCGATCGAATATTTCTCACGGAGGTTCTCCTCGGTCTCGATCATCCCGCCCGGGATCGGGTGGTCCTGCCACCGGCGGTGACCCGTCCGCGGGCTAGCCGGTCGACGAGCTGCACTCCCTCTCCGCGGATCCCCTAGCGCGGCGACGGATTCGTGTAGTACTCGTCGTTGCTTATGGAGTCCACCCCGCCGGCCACGACCACATCGACCGCCCCGGCGGAAACGTGCGCCGCGGCGGTGAGGATGGCCTGCAGCCCCGATCCGCAGCGGCGATCGAGCTGCATGCCGGGGACGTCGACCCCGATCCCGGCATCGAGGGCGGCGATACGCCCGAGCGCGGGCGCCTCGCCGCTCGGGTATCCCTGGCCGAGGATCACGTCGTCGATGTGGTGCGGGTCGATTCCGGATCGCTCGACGAGCGCGGAGAGGACGGTCGAGGCCAGCGAGTCTACAGGGACGGACCTGAAGGCTCCTCCGAACCGGCCCACGGGGCTCCGGAGCGGGTGGCAGATGACGGCGTCGAGCATGGTCGGGCTTTCTTTCGCCTGAGGGATCGGCGAGACGCGGCAGAACGCCGAGCTAGCGGTTCACGGTCGAGAGGTCCTTGCGGATCGCTTCCGCGGCCGCGAGGAGCGCGGGAACGAAATCGTCGTGGAGTTCGTCGAGCGTGTAGCGCATGGCGTGCGTCGAGACGTTGACGGCGGCGACGACATCCCCGGACTCGTCCTTGATCGGCGCGGCGAGGGAGCGCAGGCCGGGCTCGAGTTCCTGATCGGTCATCGACCAGCCGCGCGTGCGCGCGGCGGCGACGTCGCGGCGCACGGCGGCCGCGTCGAACCTCGCGGAAGCAGTGGGCTCTCGCTCTGCCTCGATGCGCAGGTAGTCCTCGAATTCCGCCTCCCGGAGGCCGGAGAGCAGGACCTTGCCCATCGACGTGGCGTAGGCGGGGAATCGGGTGCCGATCGTGATATCGACCGTCATGATCCGCCGGACCTGGACGCGGGCGACATAGACGATGTCGGAGCCGTCGAAAATGGCGACGGACGAGGACTCGCCGAGACGGGAGCGCAGCCGTTCTAGGTGAGGGGACGCGACTTCTGTAAGGGGCATCGAAGACAGGTAGCTGTACCCGAGATCGAGGACCTTCGGCGTCAACCAGAATCTCGAGCCGTCCGAGCCCACGTACCCCAGCTCGACGAGCGTGAGGAGGAAACGACGAGAGGTCGAGCGGGACAGCCCAGTCGCGGCGGCGACCTGTGAGAGGCTCTGGCGGGGCCGCGCGGCGTCGAAGGCACGGATCACCGCGAGCCCCCTCGCGAGGGACTGGACGAAGTCCCCGCCCTGCTTCGCGTCTTCGGCGGCCATCAACGCCCGGCCCCGGCAGACTCGGCATTGTCCGCGACGTGCCCCCGGATGAGCTCGGAGATCCGCTCGGGCTGCTCGAAAGTCGGCACGTGCGCCGCGGGATCGAGGACCTCGAGTCGCCCATGGCCGATGCCGGCGATGATCTCCTCGAGCTCCGCAGGCGGGGTCGCGGGATCCTCGGCCCCCGCGATCGCGAGCACGGGCACCCGGATCCGACCGAGTTCCGTGCGCACGTCGTATTCGGCGAGCGCCTCACAGGCGGATGCATATCCCTCAACAGGAGTAGAGACCACGATCTCTTCGAGCCGACGCACGAGTTCCGGATCGGCGTCGGCCAGGGCCGGCGAGATCCACCTCGCCGCGACGGCCTGCGCAACCGCCTGCATGCCCTCGGCTCGCACGAGCGCGGCCAGCTCGCGCCAGGGACCCGGCTCCCCGAATGACGCCGACGTGCAGATCACGGTGAGGGAGTCGAGCTTCTCTTCGTGCCGAATGCCCATCTCGAGGGCCACAGCCCCGCCGAGGGAAAGGCCGACCATGTGCACGCGCTCGATTTCGAGGCTGTCGAGAAGCGAGACGATGTCCGCCGCGAGCTCGACGACGCTGGAGTCGCCCTCGAGGATCTCGGAGCCGCCGTGCCCCCGCAGGTCGACCGCGAGCACTCGGTATGAGTCACCGAGGGCACGGATCTGCTCGGTCCACATCGACCGGTTCGAGCCGAGGGAGCCTAGGAGGAGGACCGTGGCCGCCCCCGCGCCTCTCGAGCCCGCGGCCTCGTTCATTTCATACGACAAGCTTGCGAGCCTCATAGCCGCGCCTCCGATCTATGCGACGTTCCACCCTTCATACGGACGGTGCGTCATTCGAACGTCTGACCACTATTCAAACACATTCGGCCCAACAGTGTGACTCAGCTCCCAGTCAACCAAGCCTCGCGGCTAGAACGTTCGCATAGCGCACACGTGTTTGTTCTTCAGAACGGGCCTATCGTGTGTGACATGATCAACAAAATCTCCCGCTCGGCCGCCGAGGCGGTCGCCGATATCCCCGACGGCGCTTCGCTCGCCGTGGGCGGGTTCGGATTGGTGGGGATCCCGTCGGTCCTCATCGATGCCCTTCTCGATCAAGGCGCCACCGACCTGGAGACCGTGAGCAACAACTGCGGGCTCGACGGCTTCGGGCTCGGCAAACTCCTCGAGGCTCATCGCATTTCCCGAACCGTCGCCAGCTATGTCGGCGCGAACAAGGAGTTCGCTCGGCAATACCTCTCGGGCGAGCTCTCGGTCGAGCTCACTCCGCAGGGGACCCTCGCCGAGCGCATGCGTGCCGGCGGGGCGGGTATCCCCGCCTTCTACACGCCCGCCGGAGTCGGCACCCAGGTGGCAGAAGGCGGTCTGCCCATCCGATACGACGGCTCAGGTGGGATCGCCGTGGCGTCGCCACCGAAGGAGACCCGCGAGTTCGACGGCGAGACGTACGTCCTCGAACGAGCAATCCGTACCGACTACGCGCTGGTCCACGCCCACAAGGGCGACCGGCTCGGCAACCTCAGCTTCCGCGGCACCGCACGGAATTTCAATCCCGATTGCGCCGGCGCGGGGGTCGTCACCATCGCCCAGGTCGAGCACCTCGTCGAGCCCGGCGAGATCGGCTCGGAGGACGTCCATGTCCCGGGGATTCGCGTATAGCGCGTCGTCCACGTCGGGCCACAGGAGACGGGAATCGAACAGAGGAGGACCCGGGAATGAGCTGGACACACAGGCAGATGCCCGCGCGTCGCGCAGGAGTTCCGCGAGGGCGAGTACGTCAACCTCGGGATCGGCATGCCCACCCTCATCCCCGAGTACATCCCCGACGGCACCGAGGTCGTGCTGCACTCGGAGAACGGCGTGCTCGGGGTGGGCCCCTCCCTACCCGACCGAGGCCGAGCTCGACCCCGAGCTCATCCATGCGGGCAAGGAGACCATCACTGTCCTGCCGGGTGCCTCGTTTTTCGGCTCTTCGGACTCGTTCGCGATGATCCGCGGTGCCGCGGTCGATGTCGCCGTACTCGGCGGGATGCAGGTGAGCGAGACCGGCGACCTGTCCAATTGGATGGTCCCCGGAGCCATGGTCAAGGGAATGGGAGGCGCTATGGATCTGGTCCACGGCGCCGGGAGTGTCATCGTCATGATGGAGCACGTGACCCGAAAGGGGCAGCACAAAATTCTCGAAAGCAACACGCTGCCCCTCACGGGCCGGGGGTGCGTGTCGCTCGTCGTCACCGACCTCGGTGTGCTCGAGGTCGGTGAGGACGGCCTCAGGCTCGTCGACCTCGCCGTAGGTGTGTCCTTCGACGAGATTCAGGAGAAGACCGGGGCCGCGATCCAGCGCTGAGCCGGCCCCGGCGAGCCCGCTAGGCCGACTTCTCCTCGGGCTCCGGCATCTCGGAGATCGGGACGATTGTGGGGAGCACGTTCTCCCGCACGGTTTCACCCGTGACGACGACCTTCCCGACATCGTCGCGCGAGGGGATGTCGTACATCACCGGGCCGAGCACCTCCTCCATGATCGCGCGGAGGCCGCGGGCACCGGTGCCGCGGTGGAGCGCCTGATCGGCGATCGCCTCGAGCGACTCGGGGGTGAACTCGAGCTCGACCCCGTCCATCTCCATGAGCGAAGCGTACTGCTTGACAAGCGCGTTCTTCGGCTCGGAGAGGATGGCGATCAGAGCGTCGCGGTCGAGCTGCTTGACCGAGGCCACGACCGGGAGGCGGCCGATGAACTCGGGGATGAGACCAAACTTGACCAGGTCCTCGGGGAGCACCTCGTCGAAGTTGTCCTCCTCATTGGCCTTGACGGAGGCCACCTCGGCACCGAAGCCCAGGCCGCGCTTGCCCACGCGCTGGGCGACGATCTTCTCGAGGCCTTGGAAGGCACCGGCGACGATAAAGAGCACGTTGGCCGTGTCGATCTGGAGGAGCTCCTGGTGCGGGTGCTTCCTGCCGCCCTGCGGCGGGACACTGGCCTGCGTGCCCTCGAGAATCTTGAGCAGCGCCTGCTGCACGCCCTCGCCGGACACATCGCGGGTGATCGATGCGTTCTCCGACTTACGGGAGATCTTGTCGACCTCGTCGATGTAGATGATCCCCTGCTCGGCCTTCTTGATGTCGTAGTCGGCGGCCTGGATGAGCTTGAGGAGAATATTCTCGACGTCCTCGCCGACGTAGCCGGCCTCGGTGAGCGCCGTGGCGTCTGCGATGGCGAACGGCACGTTGAGCATCTTCGCGAGGTTCTGCGCGAGGTACGTCTTGCCGCAGCCGGTGGGGCCGAGCATGAGGATGTTCGACTTGGCGAGCTCGACGCCGATCCCCTTGTCCCCGCCGCGACGCGTGCGCTTGTAGTGGTTGTAGACGGCGACCGCGAGGGCGCGCTTCGCGCTGTCCTGTCCGATCACGTACTCGTCGAGGAAGTCGTGGATCTCCATCGGCTTCGGCAGATCGGCGAGATCGGTCTCGGACTGCGCCTCGCCGAGCTCCTCTTCGATGATCTCGTTGCAGAGCTCGACGCACTCGTCGCAGATGTAGACGCCGGGACCTGCGATGAGCTTCTTGATTCCCTGTCGCTGGCTCTTCCCACAGAAAGAGCACTTGAGCAGATCGTTCGACTCTCCAACGCGTGCCATGGAAGTTCCGTGCCCTCACTATCGATTTTGCGGGAGGGCCGGACCTTTGGTGCGCCCTCCCGCATTTCTTACTCAAAACTACGCCCCGGCCATTTCGATGACCAGATCTTTCGCCTGCCGCAGCCTAAACCACGGTGAAATCATTTGACCCGACGGCACCCACCCGCTGGGGGCGGCGCGCCGCCGGGCCATCCGGTTCGGCGGACGGAGGCGAATCCCACCCGCCGGAGCCGTTAGTTCGAGCTCGCCTTGCGGTAGTCGAACACCACGTCGACGAGGCCGTACTCCTTCGCCTCGTCGGCGGTCATGTACTTGTCGCGATCGGTGTCCTCCCGCACGCGCTCCTTGCTCTGCCCGGTGTGGCCGGCGAGGATCTCGTCGAGCTTGTTGCGCTTGCGCTCGATCTCCGCCGCCTCGATCTCGATGTCCGAGGCCATCCCGCGCGAGCCACCCTGGACGCGCGGCTGGTGGATGAGGATCGTCGAGTTCGGCAGCGCCGCACGCTTACCGGGCGAACCGGCGGCGAGGAGCACCGCGGCGGCGGAAGCTGCCATGCCGAGGCACACAGTGGTGATGTCCGGGCGGACGTACTGCATCGTGTCGTAGATCGCGAGGCAGGCCGTGAGCGAGCCGCCGGGCGAGTTGATGTACATCGTGATGTCGCGGTCGGGATCCATCGCCTCGAGGACGAGGAGCTGGCTCATCACGTCCGACGCCGAGGCGTCGTCGACCTGGGTCGCGAGGAAGATGATCCGCTCGTCGAAGAGCTTGGCGTACGGGTTCATGATCCGCTCGCCGTTGGCGGTCTTCTCCGAGAACTCCGGGAGGACGTAGCGCGAGCTGGGGGTGATGATGCTGGGCCGGTCCTGGCCCGCGAATGGGGTGTTCATATCTTTGCTGCTCCGATTCGTGAGAAGTGACGCGTGTGCCGGGACGGGACTAGGACGACTTCGGTGCGTGCTCGACGACGTGGTCGACGAAGCCGTACTCGAGGGCCTCCGTCGCGTTGAACCACTTGTCGCGGTCGGAGTCGGCGAGGATGGTCTCGACCGACTGGCCCGTGTGGTGCGCGTTGAGCTCGGTGAGCTCCTTCTTCGTGAGCGAGAGCTGCTCGGCGAGGATCGCGATATCGGAGGCGGTGCCGCCGATGCCGCCGGACGGCTGGTGCATCATGACCTTCGCGTGCGGGAGAGCGAAGCGCTTGCCCTTGGTCCCGGCAGTGAGCAGGAACTGCCCCATCGAGGCCGCCATGCCCATCACGTAGGTCGCGACGTCGCACTGGATGAACTGCATGGTGTCGTAGATCGCCATGCCGGCCGTCACCGAGCCGCCGGGCGAGTTGATGTAAAGGGAGATATCGCGCTCGGGGTCCTCGGCGGCGAGGAGCAGCATCTGCGCGCAAAGGCGATTGGCGATGTCGTCGTCGACCTGGGTGCCGAGGAAGATAATCCGCTCG
>NZ_DAINST010000082.1:0-12516 GCF_036741115.1 Dietzia sp. | reverse complement strand
GTCGGATCGAGCTTGCCCTCGTCCGCCATGACCTGCGCCGCGTCGACCATCGTGCGGCCCGCGAACACCTGGGCCTTGCAGTCGGCGAGCTCGTACCGGGTGTTCTGGAAATCGGCGATCGAGCGGCCGAAGGCCTTGCGCTCCCGCGTGTACCCGAGGGCCTCGTGCACGGCGAACTCGGCGGCGGCGACGCCGGTCGCCGCGATGATGAGCCGCTCGCGGCCGAGCTGCCCCATGAGCTGGTAGAAGCCCTGCCCCTCCTGCTCTCCGAGGAGGTTCCCGACCGGGACGCGGACGTCGTCGAAGAACAGCTCGCGGGTGTCCTGACCGTGCATGCCGATCTTGTGGAGCACCCGGCCGCGCTCGAAGCCGGGGAGGTCCTTCGTCTCGAGGACGATGAGCGAAATGCCCTTGGACTTCGCCTCGGGATCGGTCTTGCACACGAGGATGAGAACGTCGCAGTGCGAACCGTTGGTGATAAAGGTCTTAGACCCGTTGATCACGTACTCGTCGCCGCTGCGCTTGGCAGTCGTGCGGATCGACTGGAGGTCCGAACCGGCGGACGGCTCGGTCATCGCGATCGCGCCGACGAACTCGCCCGAGGCGAGCTTGGGGAGGTAGCGCTGCTTCTGCTCCTCGGTGCCGAAGTTGAGGAAGTAGTGGGGAACGATGGTCGAACCGACGGAGTATCCGAAGCAGGTGTCGCCGGTCATCGTGACGGCGTGCTGCACCGCGGCCTCGTGGCTGAAGGTGCCGCCGAGCCCGCCGTACTCCTGGGGGATGTCTGCGCACAGGAGGCCGGCCTCGCCCGCCTTGTTCCACAGCTCGCGATCGACCTGCTGCTGCTCGGCCCAGCGCTCCTGGTGGGGGACGAGCTCTCGCTGCGCGAACTCGTAGGCGTGGTCCCGGAGCTCGGCTCGCTCCTCCGTGAGCCATGCGGGCGTGTAGTCGGGAAACAGGTTCTTCACGACGATTCCTCTCGCGGATTCCAATGTGAACGCTATGATGACATCATACGATGTCAGTTGAGATATCTCAGTTGACCGTACATCAGGAACGACCGCAACATTTTCGAACGTGCGAGATAGCAGCGTTGTCAATGCGTGCCGTCGCGGATCTCACTCCCGCAACCGCGGGCGCGAGTCGCGACAACATCTGCGGGGTAAATCACACTCGCCGTGTGGAGACATGGAGCCAGACATCATGACGAACAGCTTGTGCCATCACTTCCAGCGTCAGGTCGCCGATAAGCCGGACGAGATCGCCATCGCCAACGCGGACGGGTCCCTGACCTACACGTGGAGCGAGTACGACACGGAGGTGCGCAAGGTCGCGGCCGGGCTCGCGGGCCTCGGGGTCGGCCACGGAGACGTGGTTGCGATCATGCTCACCAACCGCCCCGAGTTCCACGTGGTAGACGCGGCGTGCATGCACCTGGGCGCCATCGCGTTCTCGATCTACAACACCAGCGCCCCGGAGCAGATCGACTACCTCCTCGGCAATTCGCAGCCGAAGGTCGTCGTCACCGAGGCGCAGTTCGTCCCGCGCATCAACTCCTCGACCGCCACGCACATGATCGTCATCGACGATGCTTCGATCGACGCACCGGCCACGGTCCTCGACCTCGACGGACTCGTCGCCGCACCGAAGGCCGATTTCGACTTCGATGCCGCCTGGCAGGCGGTCGATATCGACGACGTTCTCACCCTCATCTACACCTCGGGGACCACGGGGAACCCCAAGGGCGTCGAGCTCACGCACTCGAACCTGCTGTACCAGCTCAACGTCATCACGGGCGTCATCGGCGATCTCACCGACGGCCGGGTCATCTCCTACCTCCCCGATGCGCACCTCATCAACCGCTGGATCTGCCAGTACGCGCCGATGTACTTCGGGATCACCGTCACCGATTGCGACGACCCGAAAAAGCTCATCGACGTGCTCGGGCAGGTCCACCCCACCTTCTTCGTCGCGGTCCCGATGCTCTGGTACAAGATCGTGGGCAAGGTCCAGGCCACGATCGACGAGGAGACCGGCGTCAAGGGAAACCTGGTGCGTTGGGCCGTCGACGTCGGCAAGAAGAAGGCCGAGGCGGCAGCCGCCGAGCAGCCGTTGTCGATCGTGCAGAAGATCCAGTACGCCCTAGCCGACAAGGTGGTGCTGTCGAAGCTCCGGGAGAAGCTCGGCATGGACCAGCTCACGGCCGCCGTCTCGGGCGCGGCGCCGATCGACCGGAGCGCGCTCGACTTCATGGCCTCCCTCGGCATCGACGTCCTCGAGGCGTGGGGCATGTCGGAGACCTCGGCGGTGACCACCGTGTGCCCCGCGGCGAAGCCGAAGGTCGGGACCGTAGGCAAGGCCATTCCGGGCACGGAGCTCAGGCTCGCCGATGACGGCGAAGTGCTCGTTCGCGGTGGCGGTGTGATGCGCGGCTATCACCGTGATCCGGAGAAGACCGCACAGACGCTCGATGCCGACGGCTGGATCCACACGGGCGACGTCGGTGTGATTGACGACGAGGGCTACCTCACCATCGTCGATCGCAAGAAGGAGCTCATAATCAACAACGGCGGGAAGAACATCTCGCCGTCGAACGTCGAGGGTGCGCTCAAGGGCGTGAGCCCCCTCGTCGGCGCGGTGGCGGCGATCGGCGACCAGCGTCCGCACATCGCCGCGCTCATCACCCTCGATCCGGACGCTGCCGCGGCGTTCGCCGAGAAGGCCGGCTTGGGCGAGCCGGATCCCGTCGCGATGTCCTCGCATCCGGAGATCCTCGCCGCGATCGGGAAGGCCGTCGACGACGCGAACGCGAAGCTCTCGCGCGTGGAGCACATCCGTACGTGGGAGATCCTGCCGACCTTCTGGGCGCCGGGCGGCGACGAGCTGACCCCGACGATGAAGCTGCGGCGCGCCCAGATCGCGCGGAAGTACTCCGACCAGATCGAGAATCTGTACGTCAAGAAGTAGGGGCGCGAGGCGGCCCCGAGCTGCTCCAGAATGACGGCGAACGGCGAGGTCCCCGGGTGGGAACCTCGCCGTTCGGCCTTGTCGATAGTGATCAGTAAGGGGCGTCGAGCGAACCCGCGTCGACTCCGATTGACCCGGAGACCGTCGCGGCCGAGCCGAGCGGATCCACCACCGAGCTGAGCGGCGATGTCGCCGGCACCGTGAAGTCCGGGACCTCGGAAAGGGGCGTGATGTACACGTGCGAGCTCTGGCTGCCGACCACGAGCGAGTCGTCGACGATGATCGGGCCCGCCGGGGCGAGCTTGCCGGAGAGCTCGAGTTTGCCGTTGATCGCGCCCGTGGTCTTGTCGACGCGGTAGACGTCCCCGGCCGTGGTCGAGAAGTAGACATCGCCACCGGACACGACAGGCGCGCCGAGGACCTTGCCGATGGGGTTCCGCCAGAGCTGCTCCCCGGTGCGGAGGTCGAAGGCGTACACCGCCGCGGTCGTGGGGCTGCCCACGAACACTGTGCCGTCTGCGATGGTCGGCGCTCCCGAGCGGTTGTTATCCGGCGCCTGTCCGGAGCCGAGGGGCCGGCGCCACAGCTCGGCGCCCGTGGCCTCGTCCATGGCGACGATCGTGTGTTCCTCGAGCGGGCCCGAGAGACCGGGAAGGCGCGTCGCGTTTCCTGTGGTCACGACGACGTCCTCGTCGACGGCCGGGGGTACGTCGTCGAGACCGCGGTCGAACTCGCCGAGCGGGTGCTGCCATGCAATGGATTCGGTCTCGGTGTCGTAGGCCTGGAACGTGTACGGCGCCGGTGATCCGCTACCGAAGTAGAGCGTGCCGTCGTGTTCGGCCGGGGAGGACATGCTCACCACGTGCCCGATGTCGACGTTCTTCAGCTCCGTGCCCGTGGTGGCGTCGAGCTTGTAGAGATGTCGATCTCCCGTGACCGCGTACACCGCTCCGTCGAGCGCCACCGGCGTCGGCATCACCTCGCCGGGCGTGGGGAAGCGCCAGCGCTCCTCGCCCGTCTCTGGATCGAGGCTGATGACGCCGCTTTCCCCGGTTCCGCGAGTGCCATCGGGGTTGAAGAACCTGTTGCCGTAACCGACGAACACCGCACCGTCGGCGTAGATCATCTCCGAGTGCACCCAGTTCGGCGCCGAGGACTTCCAGAGCTGGCGCCCGTCCGTGAGGTCGTACGCCTGGAGGGCCCCGGTGCCGTGATTGCCGATGAACAGCTTGCCGCCGGCGACCACCGGCGTCGCCCGGACCTCGCCGTCGGTGCTGATCGCCCCGGAGAAGAGGTCCTCGACGCCGCTGGATACGTGTGTGTTGTGGGTCGGGGTGGAGCGGTATTGGGTCCAGTTCCCGTTGTCTGCGGCGGAGGCGATGCCGCTGCCTGCCGCTGCGGTAGCGACGGTCGCCGCGGCGAACAAGGCGTTAGGGACGAGGCGGAGGCGGTGGGGACGGCGAGGGGTGAAGGCTGCGCGCATGGCTTGCAGCATAAGGTTTTACTGAGCGTTGCGGGCCTATTCGCGAAATGGCGAGAGGGCTCGCTCATTTCGTGGAGACCCGGTGTGGCAGCCGACGGCGGTGCCCGGATCCGACTTGGAAGCCAGGGCGACCTTCTTTCTGGCGGGTGTGCGGGATGTCGATGTCGTTGACGCACGCCTCGGCGAAGAAGAACACGAACTCCGCGTGGGGCGAACCTGTGCAGGCAACCGATGGTTCAGCCCCACACCATCTCCGCGCCCGAGTGGCCGGTTGCGATGACGGCCCACATCGCGCCGATCGACGCGATAGCGACGGCGACCCCGGCGACGATGAACGCCGGCCGCGAACCGAGCGCCGGAATGTGGCTACGCACCGCAGCCAAGCGGGCCGAGGTGAGGACGTACACGGTGAGTACGGTCACGGCCAAGATCACGCTCCAGATCATGAGCGCATCGGCCTTCTCGGAGTGTGCGTGTATTGCCGCGGCCTGGCCGGGGCCTTCCTGCGAGGCGAGATATTCCCCCGCGATGCGGGTGAGCCAGACCGCGATGACGGTGACGACGGCGAGCACCGGCGCCACGCCGCCGATCCGAAGCCTGGCGCGGGTCGAGAATACGGCGGCGAGGGCGATGATCACGGTGAGCGGAACAAGGGTCACGGCGGCGTGCGCGAAGAGAGGATGGGTGGGGATACCTGCGAGGGTGTTCACGACTGGGCTCCGATCGTTGGGGATCCGGGCGCCACGTCAGCTACCTACAGCTCCGGAGTTCCTCGTCAGCATCCGCGATTTCCCTGTGTCGTGCCTGTGTGCCGAATGCCGGATGTCTGTGGCGGTCGTCTCGCCCGCGCCGGGCGTCGTCATCCCGACGCCGGTTCCCGAGGGAAAAGGCGAGTCCGGCTTCGAACCAGGACGAACACTCGGCGGCAAGCGATCTGAGCTGCGCTCGATCTTCGACGTCCACGTGATGTCGCCACTGGTCGATTCGATCGCCCGCGATCCACGAGTGCTCGATCGGGCGCGCGCAATCCTCGGATCCGAGGTGTATGTCCACCAGAGCAGGATCAACCACATGCCGGGTTTTGTCGGCAATGGCTTCCACTGGCACTCGGATTTCGAGACCTGGCACGCCGAGGACGGGCTGCCGCGACCGCGGGCAGTGAGTCTGTCGCTGGCGCTCTCCGACAACTACCCCTTCAACGGCGGGCTCATGCTGCTACCCGGCTCCCACCGTCACTTCATACCCTGCGGCGGGCCCACTCCGGCGGAGAACCACCAGAAGTCCCTCGTCGCGCAGGAGAGCGGGGTGCCGAGCCACGCCGACATGACCGAGCTCGTCGCGGAATGCGACATCGACCAGTTCACGGGTTCGGCAGGCGACGGCCTGTGGTTCGACTCGAACATCGTGCACGGTTCGGGAAGCAACATCACCCCGTACCAGCGATCGAACATCTTCCTCGTGTTCAACAGCGTGGAGAACGCGCCCGAGCGCCCATTCGATGGCACGGAGCGGCGCCCCGAATACATCGCCTCGACGCGGGTTGATCCACTGCGTTGAGTTCGGGCTCACGGCCCGGCGGCCACCGCGATCGGGGCGGTAGTTACATACGCGAAACGGGCGGCGCACCGAGAGGCGCGCCGCCCGTTTCGCGGCGATGGCGAACGCCGTCTGCCTAGAAGCGGACCGCGTTGTAGATCGGCATCGAGTCGAGCGGGGCGTAGCCGACCGGCACGCCCTCGGTCGGCGCGTTGAGCACCTGGCCGTCGCCGGCGTAGATGCCCACGTGGGTGGCGCCCGAGTAGAAGGTCACGAGGTCGCCGGGCTGGAGGTTGTTGATGTCGACCGGGGTGCCCTGGGCGGCCTGCTCCTGGCTGGTGCGCGGGATGTCGACGCCGGCCTGCTTGTAGGCCCACGAGGTCAGGCCGGAGCAGTCGAAGGCGTCTGGGCCGGTGGCGCCCCACACGTAGGGCGAGCCGATCTTGGTCTGGGCGGCGGCGAGAGCGGCGGCGCCGTGCGCGTTCTGGCCCGGGAGCGCGCTGCCGAGCTGGCTCGAGATCGCGTCGACGAGGCCCGAGGGGTCGAAGCCGGCGACGTCGGCGTACTGGTCGACCTCGGCGGGCACGGAGACGTTGTCCGGCACGTCGACGGTCACGGAGTCGGGGAGTCCCTCGACGCTGCCGGTCGGGACATCGACGGGCTGAGCGGAGGCGGCGCCGGCGCCGAAGATCGCGGCACCTCCGGCGAGAAGGCCGGCAACGGCGAAGCGGCGTGCGTGCGGGGTGGTGGGTGCGGAATGAGCTCCCATAGTGATTGTCCCTTCGAGACTGTGCCGCGCCTCGACGAGAATTCGGGAGGCTATTTTTTCCGTTCGGCGGGCCGAATGGAAGCGGCGTCGATTGCCAACTTGAATGTATCGGAACGGTAACAAGGCCGTCACGACGATGTCTAGCCTCAGGTGAAATAGCAGGTGGCACAGGCAGAATAGGATTCAGAAGCGTTACCAAAGTGACAATTGGGAAAGCAGTGAATTCAAGTGATATGCGGAGGGGGTGATATTTGAGTTGCGCCCGCGAAGAAAATTGCCATTCGGGGGTAATGGTTCTGAGAGCAACTCATGAGTCGAGTCTTTTTGCTCGAATATCGGCCCGCGGGACGTGGGCTCGAAACACCGCGATGTCTCGGTTTTCGAGTCCGCGCGCGACGTAACGACGCGGACGTTCGGCCCGGTCCCGGAAGGCGTGCGAAGAGCCTTTCGCGATTACCCACACGCGGTGCGGGAGCGAGCCGCAATCCTCCTTCTTGTCAACTCGTCGGGGCTCCGGCAGGGCCGCACTTTCGAGTGGACGGACCCGTATATCCACTTCCTCGCGTTGTCCTCTTCGTGTAGGTGTGAGCACAAGGAGTTCTCGAACCGCCAGGCGCGGGGAAGTCCGCGCCGCAACCGACGAGGAGCGACGCCATGCGCAGCACGACGACAGATCGACGTCCCCGACAGACCCGCACCGCCGGACGGCTGGCCTTCGGTCTCACGAGCGCCGCCGCCTTGATGTTTGCGGCTGCGTGCAGCTCGGACGATGGAGGCTCCAGCGAAGGGGAATCCTCCAACGCTGCGGGCTCGTCCGCTGAGGCATCCGCGGCGTCCTCCTCCGACGCCGCCGAGCCGGCGGCCACGGCCAAGGTCGCCAACGATGAAGGTGCCGAGCTCGGCACCGTATCGTTCGCGCCACAGGGCTCCGAGGTGGAGGTCACCGCAAACATCACGGGCCTCGAGCCCGGTTTCTACGGTTTCCACATCCACGACACCGGAAAGTGCGATCCCCATGCGATGAACGACTCGGGCGAACACAAGGCCTTCAATTCCGCGGGTGGGCACCTCAATCCCGATAAGAAGGACCATCCCGAGCATGCGGGCGACATGCCACCGCTCCTCGTGGGCGAGAACGGCGAGGCGCACGCGAGCTTCACGACCGACCGGTTCTCCGTCGAACAGCTCACCGGCGGAGAGGGCACGGCCGTCATGATCCACGCCGGCGCGGACAACTTCGCCAACATCCCCGAGCACTACGCGCCCACGCCCGACGAGGAGACGCTCAAGACCGGTGATGCCGGCGCCCGCGCCGGCTGCGGCGTCGTCGAGGGCTAGGGCCCGGGCTCGACAGCACTCCGCGCCCGTTCGAGGGGGCAATGGACCTGCGGCCTGCTGGCCACTGGGCGCCGGGCAACGCTGGGCTCGCCGAGTTCGCCCGGACGACCTTCGAGGTAGGGACGTGTACGAGATCGGGATCTTCGCCACCGTCGACTGCCTTGAGGTCGGCGCAGCGCGCATCTACCTTCCGCACTTCGGAACATGGACTAGGGGCTAGTGCTCGTCGCCCGATCTCGGCGGCAAGGCGGGGTTGGCGGGTAGGTGACACGACACGGGTGCAGCCAAACGGTAACGGCGCACATTTGACGGCAATGTACAGGACAGACCAGTGCCTGCACGCCCCCGCCGAAAGGACTTCAGACGATGCTCCCCTCTTCTCGCGCCACCGTGTACCGATTCGCGATGGTGACTCTCTTCGCCTCGGCTGCTGTCGTGGGCGGGCAAGGAATGGCTTCCGCCCTCGAGCCCGCATCGCAAGACGGGCTTATCGGGAGGACATTCGACAGTGGGCCATCTGCGCACGCAGAAGTGATGATGGACGATCCCTGGGTCTTTCGTGGGCCGACGAAGTATGACATCTACGCGGCTTCGGCGTGCTGGAGCTACGGCGACCGCAGCGAACGGATGGTCGATGTCTCCGTGTCGAACAAGGATCGGTACTTCCCGACGCCGTTCAACATGAACTCGATTCTGTATCCAGTCGACGAAACGCTGACGGTCGACTGGACCGATCTCGAGACCGGGGAAAAGGGGCGAGCCGAGACCCACTCCGAAAACGGCAATGTGACTCTCGGACTCTCCGGCACACCGAGCCGGTACGGACTTGACATCCACCTCCGCTCCGACCAGCCCTGGCTGCGCGCCGCCGGGTCGACAGAGTTGCCATTCGGGCATTCCGAGGGCTCGGCTCACCTCGAGGTCGATTCCCGCGGCCCCGCCTGCCGATAAACGCACGCGCTGCGGCAGATATCGCCGCTGCCGTCGCCGGCAACACGCGAAGTCGGACACAATGAGTAGTGTTCGACCCATGAATCCAAAGTCCGACCAAGTCGGGAATTCGGGCAACATTTCGGGCGGCCCCGGAGGCGGCGACTCTCGTCCCGGGCGCCGGCGCTCGATGCTCGTCGCGGCCTTCGGCACCATCGTCGAGTGGTTCGATTTCTCGGTTTACTTCTACGTCGCGTCGATCCTCACCAAGGAATTCTTCGGCGACGACCAGAATTCGGTACTGCTCACGCTGGGGATCGGCGCGGCCGGCTTCCTCTTCCGCCCGCTCGGCGCCATGGTGTTCGGGCACCTCGGGGACAGGGTAGGCAGGCGCGCGGCGTTGGTCATCTCCGCGGCGCTCATCGCGGTGTCGATGTTCGGCACGGCCGCGCTGCCGGGGTACGAATCGATCGGGATCTGGGGCGGTGTGGGCCTCGTCGCGCTGCGCTGCCTCGCGGGTTTCTCCGTGGGCGCGGAATACACGGGAACCATGGTCTACCTCATGGAATCGGCTGCGCCCGGGCGTCGCGGCCTCGCCGCCTCGTGGGCCTCTGCGAACAGCGAGGTCGGAGCGCTTCTTGCCGTCGGCTCGGCGACGCTGGCGGCGGAAATGCTCTCGCCGCAGTCCATGGAGGACTGGGGCTGGCGCCTCCTCTACGTGCTCGGCGGCATCCTCGCCACGGTGATGATCCCCCTGCGCAGCATGCTCGAGGAGACCGAGACCACCGCGCGGATCCGCGCCGCCGCGCCCACCGACGGCGCGGCCGCCGCCGGCACGTGGCGCGAGTCCCCGCTGGTTCTCGTGCTGCGTCACCAGCCGCGCGCCGTGCTCGTCGCGTTCCTCGTGTCCACGGTCGGCGCCACGAGCTACTTCCTCAACATCACGTACGTGCCCACGTACCTCGTCGAGGAGGTGCACCTCGAACAGGCGGGCTCGCTCGGGCTCGGCACGGTCGCGGCGGTCGCGGCCATCGTCGTCACCCCGTTCTTCGGCCTGCTCTCCGACAAGCTCGGGCGCGTGTGGGGTCTGGGGCTGCTCGTCGCCGCGCTCGTCATTACGACCATCCCCGTCTACGCGCTCCTCGGCGTCGGAGACTCGGGCGTCGGCGTGGGCGCGGCAGCGTTCCTCGCGGTGCCCGCGGCGGGGTGGAGCGCGATCGCCGCCGCCGCGATTCCCGAGCAGTTCACCGCCATCGGCCGTTTCTCCGGGATGGCCATCGGCTACAACATCGCGACCGTCGCTTTCGGCGGGCTCTCGCCGCTCATCGCCGCGTGGCTCATCTCGTCCACCGGCGTCTCGCTCGCGCCGGCCATCTACGCCACGGTGGTCATCCTCGTTGCCGGAATCCCGGCCCTCCTGCTCATGCGGAACATGTCGGACAGAACGCTCGTCGAGGTCGATAGGGACGAGCTCCTTGTCGCGGTGTGAGAAAGCCGCCATTCAAAAAAGCGTTAAACGATTCGTCATAATTTTTAGGCAGAATTGAACAAGTGTCCACGCAGCTAGGGTGGACAATAAACCGTGCGTAAATGCGCGGTTATTTCTCAGGAAATGTATAGGACACCTCGGCGTCCTCTAGCGCCTCTACGGTGCGGCGTTGAACGAAGTTCGACCACATCCGCATCGAGGAGTTCGCTTTGTCCACAGCAAAAAACAAGGTCGGGGGCGCTTTCCTGAGCGCCCGTCGCACCGCGCTCGTCGGCGTGTCCGCCGCAGCCGTGGTGGCGCTGGCCGCCACGCCGGCCGCCGCCGCCCCGTCGTCATCCATCCCCGAGAGCTCCACCGAGCTGCAGGGCTCCGTCGAGGGTTCGCTCGCCAACCCGCTCGGCTCGCTCGGTGATCTGCTGCCCGGCAGCGGCAACCCGGAGAACGAGGGCCTGTACGAAGGCTCGGTCGAGGTCGTCGGTGGGGAAGCCGACGATACGTCCGTGCTCAAGGGGCAGGTCTTCGACGACGCGAACAAGAACTCGGTCCTCGACGAGGGCGAGGCGGGCGTGGCCGGTGTCCAGGTCTCCAACGGCACCGATGTCGCCACCACGGACGAAGAGGGGCGCTACGAGCTCCCGGCCGGCGAGAACTTCACCGCGTTCGTCACCCAGCCCGCGGGCTGGCAAGTCCCGGTCGACGAGCAGAATTTCGCGCAGTTCAGCTACAACCACCTGCCCGAGGGCTCACCCGACCTCAAGTTCGGCGGGCTCGAGCCCACCGGCCCGACCCCGAAGGCCGTGAACTTCCCGATGGCGAAGTCGGCGGGGACCGCGAACGCAGACCAGACCTGCCCCATCGCCTCCGACACGCAGACGTATGACAAGGAAGAGGTCGAGTTCGCGCGCAAGGGTGCGGTCGCCGACCTCATGAAGCGCAACGACTACGCGACCTGCGGGCTCCTCCTTCTCGGCGACAACGTCGGCGACGACCTTTCGCTCAACCCGGATCTTCGCGGGCTCTACGAGAACGCCAACGGCCCGATCCGCGCGCTCGCCGGCAACCACGACCAGGACTACGACGCCGATTCCGACGAGCACGCGCTCGACACGTACCGTCGCGACTTCGGTGCCCCGTACTACTCCTACGACGTCGGCGACACGCACTTCGTGGCCCTCGACAACATTGTCTACAAGGGCGGCAAGCCGGACGGCAAGAGCGGCGGCTACACCGAGGCGATCCCGGAGCAGCAGCTCGAGTGGCTCCGCAACGACCTCGCGAAGGTGGACAAGGACAAGCAGATCCTCGTCGCCGCGCACGCGCCGATCGTCAACTACTCCGGCGTGGTCACCCAGAACGCCGCCGCGTTCTACGACATCATCGCCGACTACCCCAACGCGGCGACCGTGGGCGGACACACGCACACCCTGGAGAACCTCCTGGCCGGCGACAAGCGCAAGGAGTGGGCGGACAAGGGTGTCCCGGAGCTCACCCACGACCAGATCGTGGCTGGCGCCGTTTCCGGCTCGTGGTACTCGGGCGGGCTCAACGATGACGGCGTGCCGTACGCGTACACCTCCGACGCCGCCGAGCCCGGCGTGCTCACCTTCCAGTACTCCGGCGACAAGCGTTCGGAGTTCTACACCGTGCGCAACGAGCCGCAGGAGCGGCAGATGCTCGTCGGTCTCAACACGCCGACCTGGCGCGAATGGGCCGTGGGCGCGAAGAAGTGGCAGGACGACAAGAAGCAGGGCGACGCTCCTGCCGACATCTCGACCACGACCGTCTCGGCCGCGGATCTCGCCGGCGGCGAGTCCTACCTCGGCACGAGCTTCTACGCCGGCTCCACCGAGGCGAAGGTCGAGGTCTCGCTCGACGGCGGCGCCGTGACCGCACCGGAGCTGACCCAGCCCGCCACGGGCGAGGAGCTCCGGAAGGGCTGGGAGTACACCGACACCGTCTCGGCGACCCACAACCTCTCCACCGATGGCTCGCTCGCGCAGGCGA
>NZ_DAINST010000081.1:0-12589 GCF_036741115.1 Dietzia sp. | reverse complement strand
TCACCGGGATCTCGCGATCCTGCACACACGAGCTGATCCGGCACCGCCATTTTTCCTACTCGCAGCTCTCTCAGCGATTTGTTCCCGAACACGATTCCAAGGTGGTCCCTCCGCCGGCCATCGAGGACGATCCGGAGCTGCTTGCCATTTTCGAGAAGGTAGCGGATTCGTCTCGCGAGGCATACGCCGAATTGTTGACGGCGCTGGAGGCGAAATTCGCCGACGTCCCCAACCCGATGTTGCGCCGCAAGCAGGCGCGACAGGCGGCGCGTTCGGTCCTCCCGAACGCGACCGAGACGCGCATCGTGGTGTCCGGCAACTACAGGTCGTGGCGGCACTTTATCGGCATGCGCGCCACCGAGCACGCGGACACCGAGATCCGCGGGCTCGCCATCGACTGCCTCCGCAAGTTGCAGGAGCTCGAGCCGAACATCTTCTCGGACTTCGAGATCTCCACTCTCGACGACGGCTCGGAGATCGCGATCAGCCCGTATGTCGTCGAGGGATGACGGCGGAGGCCGGCTTCGTCACGTGTCCGCGGTCGGCGGACGTTTCGTCTGACAACCGAAATCCCGTTCCCCAGGACGCCGTCTTCGGACGAGCGGGACTCTCAGAGTAGGATTGACCTTCATGACGACTGTCCGAGAGAACGCACACCGTCACGGTGCCGGCCATACGCAGCCGCGCCGTGGCGGTTCTCTAGGGACGGTAGTCACGGCGATGGTCACGCCGTTCGGCCGGGACGGGCGGGTCGATCTCGTTGCAGCCCGGCAGGTCGCCACGTACCTCGTGGATTCGGGATGCGACGGACTCGTCGTCTCCGGGACCACCGGGGAGTCGCCGACCACGACCGACGACGAGAAGATCGCGGTCCTCGAGGCCGTGCTCGACAGCGTCGGAGACAAGGCCGTCATCACCGCCGGAGTCGGCACGTACGACACGGCGCATTCGGTCCACCTCGCGAAGCGGTCCGCGCACTCGGGGGCGCACGCGCACCTCGTCGTCACCCCGTATTATTCGAAGCCGTCGCAGGCGGGCATTGCGGCCCACTTCTCTGCGGTGGCGGATGCGAGTGACCGCCCGGTGATGCTGTACGACATCCCGCCACGATCGGTCATCCCGATCCAGGCGGACACCCTCATCGCCCTGTCGGGACATCCGAACATCGTGGCGGTCAAGGACGCCAAGGGCGATTTCCACGACGCCATGCGGGTGATGACCTCGACGTCCCTCGAGTACTACTCGGGTGACGACGTGCTCAACCTGCAGTGGCTCGCCGCAGGCGCGGTGGGCCTCGTCTCCGTGGTGGGCCACGCGGCCGCGGCGCAGCTTCGCGCGCTGTACGGCGCGGTGCAGGCGAACGATCTCGCCGCAGCCCAGCGCATCAACAACTCGCTGCTGCCCCTCTTCGACGCTCAGGCCCATCTCGGCGGCGTCTCGATGGCCAAGGCGGCACTAGAACTTCTCGGAATACCGGCCGGAGTGCCGCGACTTCCTCAACTTCCACCAACAGAAGAGCAGCGTCGGTATCTCTCCGACCTGCTGCTCAGAGCAGGAGTGACTCAATGACGGAATCCCAGAATCGTCCTCGGGGGCGTTCGCGCGTGAAGCGCAACGCCGGACCGCCGAGCGAGAACCGGGAGCCACAGGCCACGCAGGGTGGCGGGGCGCAGGGCGCCTCCGATTCGGGTGCCGGCGCCGGCGCGCTCGCCCCGACGTTCACCGAACCGGCCGCCGCGAAGGCAGAGCCGAAGTCCGAGCCCAAGGGCGGCTCGCAGGACTCGGGCAATGGCTCGAACCGGAACGACTCGAACGGCTCAGACTCGGGCCGTGGCGGAAACGAACGCGGTGGGCGCCAGGGAGGCGGCCGCAACAGCGGAAACGGAAACAACGGCGGCAACGGCGGAAATGGCGGCGGGAACAACCGCGGCGGCGGCAACGGTGGCGGCAACCGCCGCGGTGGCCGCAACTCCGGCCGCGGCGGACGTGGCGGAAACGGCGGCAACGGCGGAAACAACCGTCGCCGCGAGGACTCGGCGACGTCGCAGCACGGCGGCATGAAGTCGATGTCCGGCGGCGACATGACCGTCGCCCTCCCGCGCCCGCCGAAGGCGAAGAAGGGCGCGCTGCGCATCGTCGCGCTCGGCGGCATCTCGGAGATCGGCCGCAACATGACCGTCTTCGAGTACAACGGCAAGCTGCTCATCGTCGACTGCGGCGTGCTTTTCCCGAGCTCCGACGAGCCCGGTGTCGACCTGATCCTCCCGGACTTCTCGATGATCGAGGACCGTCTCGACGACGTCGAGGCGCTCGTGCTCACGCACGGCCACGAGGACCACATCGGCGCGATCCCGTTCCTCCTCAAGCTGCGCCAGGACATCCCCGTCGTCGGCTCGCGCTTCACCCTCGCCCTCGTCGAGGCGAAGTGCCGCGAGCACCGCATCCGCCCGCGGGTGCAGGTCGTCGACGAGAGCTCGAAGTCGACCCACGGCCAGTTCAACGTCGAGTACTTCGCCGTCAACCACTCGATCCCCGATGCGCTCGGCATCGTCATCAACGTGGGCGGCAACCGGGTCATCCACACCGGCGACATCAAGCTCGACCAGCTGCCGATGGACAAGCGCCCCACCGATCTCCCGGCCATGTCGCGCTTCGGCGACAAGGGCGTCGACCTGCTCCTCATGGACTCGACCAACGCCACGACTCCCGGTGTCTCGGAGTCCGAGTCGATCATCCCGAAGTCGATGGAGCGTGTGATCCGCAGCGCGAAGAAGCAGGTCGTCGTCGCGTGCTTCGCGTCGAACGTCTACCGCGTCCAGCAGATCATCGACGCCGCCTCGGCGGCCGGCCGCAAGGTCGCGCTCAACGGTCGCTCGATGGTCCGCAACATGGATATCGCCATGGACCTCGGCTTCCTCAACGCGCCCGACAACGTCATCGTCGACATGGACCACGCGGCCAAGCTCCCTCCGGAGAAGCTCGTCGTGGTGACCACCGGCACACAGGGCGAGGCCTTGGCCGGACTCTCCCGCATGGCGCGCCGCGAGCACCGGCAGGTCAACCTCAGCGAGGGCGACACCGTCGTGTTCTCCTCGTCGCTCGTCCCGGGCAACGAGGAGTCGGTGTTCGGCGTCATGAACCGCCTGTCGCAGATGGGCGTCGAGGTCATCACCAACCGCGAGGCCAACGTCCACGTCTCGGGCCACGGCTTCGCCGGCGAGCTCCTCTTCATCTACAACGCCGTTCGCCCGCGCAATGTCATGCCGGTGCACGGCGAGTGGCGCCACATCCGCGCGAACCGCCAGCTGGCGATCAGCACGGGCGTGCCCGAGGGCAACACCGTCCTCGCGCAGAACGGCGTCGTCGTAGAACTCGTCGACCGCAAGGTCTCGGTCGTCGGCCAGATCCCGGTCGGCAACCTCTACGTCGACGGCCTCTCCACGGGCGACGTGGGAGACACGGTCCTCGCCGACCGCACCGTGCTCGGCGAGGGCGGCTTCATCGCCGCCACGGTCGTCGTCGATCCGCGCACGGGCCGCCCGGTCTCGCGCCCGCAGCTCGTGGGCAAGGGCTTCACCGATGAGCCGGGCGCGCTCAGCCCCGCGGTGGAACTCGTCGAGAACGCGCTCCTCGACCTCGCAGGCGAGGGCGAGAACGATCCGTACCGGATGGCGCAGGTCGTCCGCCGTGTAATCGGCAAGTGGGTGTCCGACAAGTGGCGCCGCAAGCCGATGATCGTCCCCACGGTGATCACCTCGGCGGCCCCCACGGAGTAGGACCGACCCGGTGCCCAACGTGGTACCGATTGATCGACCATGACGGCGGAGGCCGGTTCCCCGAGGCGGGAGCCGGCCTCCGCCGTCATTCGTCTGGAGCTCCTTGCCCGAATCCGGGGTGATCCCCAGCAACCGTCCGGGGCCGGCTGGATAGTCGGGATATGGCAGATGATCCCCAGGCGCCGCATGCGGCGCTCCGCAAGAAGCTCCAGCTCAAGCTCGAGACCGTGTTGTGGACCCATCCCGCGGAATGGAGTCCGGAGGAGCTCGCCGGGGACGAGACGCTGCGGCGCGGCGATCTCGATTCCGCCGATGCGGCGATCGCATACGTCGACTCCGAGGACGCAGTCGACGCGTTCATGGGAGCCCATGCCGAACGCCTCGCCGAAATGCGGCTCGTATGGCTCGTTTACCCCAAGGGCAACGTCGCTCCGATCAACAGGGACAGCCTGTGGAGGCGTCTCCTCGCCCATGGGTGGCGGGCGAACTCGAACGTCGCCTTCGACGCCGAGCTCTCGGCGATCCGGGCCCGGCCGCTCAAGCCGGGTGAGCGCGCGGAGCTCCGGGGTAGGCGCCAATGAACATCGTGGGGGAGCGGTGTCCTCGGGCGCCGAGGCCACGGTCGCTCGGGGCTTTCGCGAGATCAGGATGCCGAACCTCGCTGTTCCCCACGTGCCGCCTGTGACTGGAGTGACTAATGCGTTTAGAATGAACGCATGGCACTCGGAACGCACACGTCCCCGACCCGATCGCCGAAGCGCAGTCGAGGAGGGTCGTCCCAGACGTACAGGACCCCGGCACGCTCCTCGAGGAGTGGCCGGGGCTCGGTCGTGTCGCATCCGAAGAAGACCGGAACGGCCCAGGTCCGGACCGGCGGAGCGTTCGGTGCGGTCGGCCGTGGGCTCGCCGCGGTGTGGACGGGCACGGCCAAGGGCGTGGGCTCGAGCATGCGCGCCGTGGGCTCGCGTGCGCGCACGTCTATCGGGGAGACGCCTCGGGCCGATCTCTCTCCGCACCGCCGGGATGGCGTCGCCCTCATGCTCTTCGCCGTGGCGATCGTCATAGCGGGATCCGTGTGGTTCTCCGCCGCGCGGCCTGTCGGCGAATGGGTCGAGGTCGCCACCCGCATGGTTGTCGGCTCGGGTGCGATCATCCTCCCGATTCTGCTCGCGGGATGGGGTGTGCTGCTCATCGTCCGCGAGCCCAATCCGCAGACGCACGCCCGCTGGATGGTCGGATCCACCGTCGTCGCGCTCGGCATCCTAGGGATCTGGCACATCGGTGCCGGCGCACCGTCGACGCCGCACGAGGTCCAGCACGCGGCCGGTGTGCTCGGCAGGGTCGTCGGCGGCGTCCTCGCGGCCGGGCTCACCGGAGTGGTCGCCACTCTCGTGCTCGTGCTCCTCGTGGCTTTCGGAGCGCTCATCATCGTCGGCCGTCCCGCGCGGGAAATCCCCGCCCTTCTCCGCGAGTACTTCTCCGGACATGGGGCAGAAGACGAGTTCGACGCCGAGGGCGCCGGCGATGACGATCTCTTCGACGGCTCCGAAGCCCCGGCTACCAACCTCCGCGGCCGCTACCCGGCGAACACTGCCGATGCCGCCCTCGACGGCGCCGGAACCCGCACCACCACGCTATTCGATCCCGCGGATTCTCGTGGCCGCTCGGGCGCAACCGACGAGTTCGGGGGCCTTGACGACTTCGATGACGAAGCCGAGCAGATGGCGGAGCACGGTAGCGGGCGTCCCGGACGAGGCGGCCGCGGTTTCGCAGGCGCAGGGCTCGGTGGAGCGCTCGGTTCGGTGAAGTCCTTCTTCGGCATCGGTGGTGTCCGCGGGAATCGTGCTGACGAGGAGTACGACGATTTCTTCGACGAGGATCCGGACGTCGAGGACGGTATGGATCCGGGGCGGCGTCTCGCCGGACGGAACCCGAATTCGACGCGAGTGATCCCGACGGCCGGTCGCGGCACGGGCCTCCGCGAGGAGCCGTGGACGCCGGCGCGCCCGGACGACGTAGCGCCTTCGGCCCGGCGTTCCCCGCGCGGGCCGGTGGATTCCGAGGCCGCACGCCCGGCGGCTCGTCGGTCCGGCGTTACCGGTGCCGCGGCGGCCACCGGTGTGGCGGGTGCGGCAGGGGCCGGTGCAGCAGGCGCTGCCGGTGCTGCCGCCGGTGCCGCGGCCGGCGGTGCCCCGAATCCGCCGCCCGCGACCGGCTCCGGCACCGATGCCGGACGAGCATCGTACCGAGCAGGGCAGGGGTCCCGCGGCGGCGCAACCGCCGGAGCGAACAGCACCTCCGCCGTCACAGACGTGGATGCCCAGCGATCGGCGACCGAGGATCGGCGCGGTGCCGCCCTCCCAGACAGGGCGGGCGAGGTGCGCGACCTCACCAAGGCGCCCAAGGAGACGCCGAAGGTTCTTCCTGCGACTGCCGCGCCGTTCAAGTCCGGCAGCGAGGGCTATGAGCTTCCTTCGCTCGATCTGCTCACCCTCGGCGACCCGCCGAAGGAGCGCAGCGCCGCGAACGACCAGATGATCGACGCGATCAGCTCGGTTCTCCAGGAGTTCAACGTCGACGCAGCGGTCACCGGATTCACGCGCGGCCCCACCGTCACGCGATACGAGCTCGAGCTCGGTCCCGGCGTCAAGGTCGAGAAGATCACCAATCTGCAGCGAACGATCGCCTACGCGGTGGCGACCGACAACGTCCGCCTCCTCACCCCGATCCCGGGCAAGTCCGCCGTGGGCATCGAGGTGCCGAACTCGGACCGCGAGATGGTCCGCCTCGCCGACGTCCTCGTCGACCCGAAGACGCAGCAGTCGCCGAATCCGATGCTCATCGGCCTCGGCAAGGACATCGAGGGCGAATTCGTCTCGGCCGAGCTCAACAAGATGCCGCACCTGCTCGTCGCCGGTTCCACGGGCTCGGGTAAGTCGAGCTTCGTCAACTCGATGCTCGTCTCGCTACTCGCGCGGGCCACGCCGGAAGAGGTGCGCCTCATCCTCGTCGACCCGAAGATGGTCGAGCTCACTCCGTACGAGGGCATCCCGCACCTCATCACGCCGATCATCACCTCGCCGAAGAAGGCCGCCACCGCTCTCGCGTGGCTCGTCGAGGAGATGGAGCAGCGCTACCAGGACATGAAGGCGACGCGCGTGCGGCACATCAACGACTTCAACAAAAAGGTGCGCGCTGGGGAGATCACCGCGCCTCCCGGCTCGCAGCGCGTGTACGAGCCGTACCCGTACATCGTCGCCGTGGTCGACGAGCTCGCCGACCTCATGATGACCGCCCCGAAGGAGATCGAAGACGCCATCGTCCGGATCACGCAGAAGGCGCGTGCCGCCGGTATCCACCTCGTGCTCGCCACGCAGCGGCCTTCGGTGGACGTCGTCACGGGCCTGATCAAGACGAACGTCCCCTCGCGTCTCGCGTTCGCGACGTCGTCGCTCACCGACTCCCGGGTCATCCTCGACCAGGCCGGAGCCGAGAAGCTCATCGGCATGGGCGACGGTCTCTTCATCCCCATGGGCGCCTCGCGCCCGACCCGTATGCAGGGCGCATTCGTCTCCGACGAGGAGATCCAGGCTGTCGTCGATGCGGCGAAGGAGCAGGCGGAACCGGATTACGACGAGAGCGTCACCGAAGAGAAGGCCGCCGAGAAGAAGGAGATCGACGGGGACATCGGCGACGATCTCGACGACCTGCTCGCGGCGACCGAGCTCGTGGTCTCCTCGCAGTTCGGTTCGACATCGATGCTGCAGCGGAAGCTGCGCGTCGGATTCGCCAAAGCCGGCCGGCTCATGGACCTCATGGAGTCCCGCGACATCGTGGGCCCCTCGGAGGGGTCCAAGGCCCGGCAGGTCCTGGTCAAACCCGACGAGCTCGCCCGCGTCCTCGCGGGTATCCGCGGTGACGACGTATCGGAGTTCGACTCCGAAGGCGATTCCGGCCCCGCCGACGGCGAGTACTACGACAACATGGACGACGATCTCGAGGTCCGCTAGTCTCCCTCCGCGGCGTACTTACCCTAGGGTAGAGACGTGACATCTGCTCCAAGCCCCTCCGGACCCGATCAGGTCCCGGTTCTCAACATCGCGAATATTCTCACGGTTTTCAGGATCGTGCTGGTCCCCGTGTTCGTCGTCGTCATGTTCACGAACGGCGGGGAGAGCACGTGGTGGCGGATCGCTGCATGGGCCGTGTTCGCGATCGCGATGATGACCGATTACGTCGACGGGTGGTACGCGCGTTCGCGCAACCTCGTCACCGACTTCGGCAAGCTCGCCGATCCGATCGCGGACAAGGCGCTCATGGGCGCGGCCATGATCTCGCTGTCGATCCTCGGCGAGCTCTACTGGTGGGTGACAATCGTGATCCTCGTCCGCGAGATCGGGATCACCGTGTGGCGGCTCGTCGGTGTCGACTACGTCGTCCCCGCGAGCCCCGGCGGCAAGCTCAAGACCGCGGCGCAGACGCTCGGCATCGGCCTGCTCATCCTGCCCATGCCGCACTGGGTGTGGCCGTTTGAGTGGTTGGTCATGGCCGTTGCGGTGGTCCTCACCGTGTACACCGGCGTCGATTACCTGCTCAAGGCGAGGCAGGCCTCCCGCGCCCAGGGCGGCGAGGCGAGCTAGGTCGGTCGCCCGGGCCGTTTCTCGGGCTCGTCGCTCGTGTCGGTTGCCGCTCGAGGAAAGAGGACCCACCATGCATGACGACGGACGTGCCCCAATTGCCCCGGCCCTCGCGGGTTCCAGGCGCGCTGTGGCGGGTGGCCCCGCCTCGCCTCCGGACCTGGAGTCCGCCGCGCAGGCGCTCGTTCGGGCGGCCTCTGCCGCGGGACTCACCGTGGCGACAGCGGAATCCCTCACAGCCGGGATGGTGGCGTCGACCATCGCGGGGGTCCCCGGGGCCAGCGCGGTGCTCCGCGGCGGCCTCGTCGTGTACGCCACCGAGCTCAAGTCCCTCCTCGCCGGCGTGCCCGAAGAGACGCTCGACGCCCACGGAGCCGTTTCTGCGGAGACCGCTGCGGCGCTCGCCGAGGGCGCCGCTCGGCGGTGCGGCGCGGACCTCGGCGTCGGGCTCACCGGTGTCGCCGGCCCTGATCTGCAGGAGGGAAAGCCCGCAGGGACGGTGTTCGTGGCGACGTCTCGGCGGGGAGAAGGCGCGGGTGTCGCTCGCTTGGCGCTCGGTGGGGACAGGGCGCAGATCCGCGCGGCCGCGACCCTCGCGGGCCTGGAGATGCTGCGGTCCGCCGTCATGGGGGAATGAGACGGTCCGCAGCGCTCGGCCTGCGTCCGGCCCACGAACGGCGCACGGATCACGACGGAACTGTTCTTTTCGATTCCGTTTGTCCGCCGGTAGGCTGCGATCCCACTGGGGTTCGGGAACAATTCGCCCGATGTGCGCGTTGGATGGGGTGATGCACGAGATGACGATCAAGGTCGGCCCGGGTCTCGGCCCGAGTACCCGGATTCCGGCCACCGAGGACCCCATCCGCCAGAGTGCGAGCGGACACCGAGCCCCGCTGTTCCGCGAGGCGCTCGGGGCCGTGCTGCGCGCGCTCCGTACCGATTCCGGTCGCACCCTCCGCGATGTCGCCGATGCCGCGCGGGTGAGCCCCGGCTACCTCTCCGAGCTCGAGCGTGGCCGAAAGGAAGCCTCGAGCGAGCTGCTCGCCGCGATCTCCGGCGCGCTGTCCGTCTCCCTCGGCGAGGTGCTCATCCGGGTCGTAGCGGAACTGACCCCGAACCACGTCGAGCCGGACACCGTGCTCGCTGGATAGACCGCCGCGGCGGACAGGGTGCTTGCCGGACAGGCGCTCCCGGTGCGGCACTCGCGTGTCCGGCACATTCTGTAATCTGGGTGCGTCGAGCCCGGCCGGGCGGACGGCGCCCCTCGCCGCGACGCCGCTACACAAGCCGAACGCTAGAGATCAAAGGACAGACTTCAATGGCTAACCCGTTCCGCAAGGCGTGGAATTACTTCATGGCGCTCTTCGACTCGAAGATCGAGGAGCACGCGGATCCGAAGGTCCAGATCCAGCAGGCCATCGCCGATGCGCAGCAGCAGCACCAGCAGCTCTCGCAGCAGGCCGCCGCGGTCATCTCGAATCAGCGCCAGCTGGAGATGAAGCTCAAGCGGCAGCTCGAGGACATCGAGAAGATGCAGGGCAGCACGCGCCAGGCCCTCCAGATGGCAGATCAGGCTCGCGCCAACGGCGACGAGGCGAAGGCTGTCGAGTACGAGAACGCGGCCGAAGCGTTCGCTGCGCAGCTGGTCACCGCCGAGCAGAACGTCGAGGACCTCAAGGTCCTCCACGACCAGTCGCTCCAGGCTGCCGCGCAGGCGAAGAAGGCCGTCGAGCAGAACGCGATGCGTCTGCAGCAGAAGGTCGCCGAGCGGACCAAGCTGCTCAGCCAGCTCGAGCAGGCAAAGATGCAGGAGCAGGTGAGCGCCTCGCTCCGCTCGATGACCAACGTCGCGGAGAACTCGTCGACCCCGAACCTCGACCAGGTGCGGGACAAGATCGAGAAGCGCTACGCGGACGCACTGGGGAGCGCCGAGCTCGCCGAGAACTCGGTGCAGGGGCGCATGGCCGAGGTGCAGCAGGCCTCGGTGCAGATGGCCGGCCATTCGCGCCTCGAGCAGATCCGCGCCTCGATGCGTTCGGACGCACCGGCGGCGGGCGCCGCCCGCGCCGGGCAGCAGGCGCAGCCGCAGGCCGCGCAACCCAGCCCAAGCAGCAACGCCGGTCAGAACCAGACGCAGGGGCAGTCCCTGCCCGAGTAGTCGCTCGGCGGTGGTCGGCGAATGGGACCTCGTTTCCTCCGGCCGCTCCCGACCCGTTTGTGCAGAAAGGACCGGTCTAGGCCTGTGGCGATGACCCTCAGCGATTTCAACGCATTGACGCACGAGGTGTTCGGCGCCGCTCGCGCCGAGCACCTCGTGCGTTCCCATGTGCTCACCGATCTCGGTGGCAGGACGGCCGCGCAGGCCATTGACCAGGGCGAGGAGCCCAAGGACGTGTGGCTCGCGCTCTCTGCCGAGTTCGACGTTCCGGAGATCTACCGCTAGGAGATCGAGTCGGGCCGTCGAGTGTGCAGGGTGGTCCTGCGCCTCGCCCGCGTTCGCCGGCTGGAGTCGACACTCGGCATCGGTTATTCGATCGCACCGTTCGAACACGCCGAACATAGTTCTTTGAATCGAACATTCTTTTGGATACTCTGGTCCCAGACACACGATCGCGGCGGTAGCGTCCCCATTTTGTCGGAGGCGCTTCGTAGAGTGTGGACACATTCGATCGAGGCCACCTCGTGGCCACACAATCCGGCGTGGAGGACAGAACAATGGCAGCTAAGGCACAGGCGAAGACCAATACTCGGGAGCAGGCTCTCGATATGGCGCTCGCGCAGATCGACAAGGCATTCGGCAAGGGTTCCGTCATGCGCCTGGGGGATGATGAACGCCCGAAGGTCGACGCAATTCCCACCGGCGCCCTCTCGCTCGATGTCGCCCTCGGCGTGGGTGGCCTGCCCCGCGGCCGCGTCGTCGAGATTTACGGTCCGGAGTCCTCGGGTAAGACCACTGTTGCGCTCCACGCTGTGGCCAACGCCCAGGCGGCAGGCGGCATCGCGGCCTTTATCGATGCCGAGCACGCTCTCGATCCCGAGTACGCCCGCAGGATCGGCGTGGATACGGACAACCTCATCGTCTCGCAGCCCGATACAGGCGAGCAGGCGCTGGAGATCGCGGACATGCTCATCCGCTCCGGCTCGATCGACATCATCGTCATCGACTCCGTGGCTGCGCTCGTCCCGCGCGCGGAGATCGAGGGCGAGATGGGCGACAGCCACGTGGGCCTCCAGGCCCGTCTCATGAGCCAGGCGCTCCGCAAGATGACCGGCGCGCTGCACAACACCGGCACCACCGCGATCTTCATCAACCAGCTGCGCGAGAAGATCGGCGTCATGTTCGGCTCCCCGGAGACCACCACCGGCGGTAAGGCTCTCAAGTTCTATGCTTCGGTCCGCCTCGATGTCCGCCGCATCGAGACCCTCAAGGATGGCGCGGATGCCGTGGGTAACCGCACGCGCGTCAAGATCGTCAAGAACAAGGTCGCCCCGCCGTTCAAGCAGGCGGAGTTCGACATGATCTACGGCGAGGGCATCAGCCGCGAGGGCTCGCTCATCGACATGGGCGTCGAGCACGGCGTGGTGCGCAAGTCGGGCTCCTGGTTCACCTACGACAGCGACCAGCTCGGCCAGGGCAAGGAGAAGGTCCGCCAGTACCTCAAGGACAACCCGGACGTCCGCGATGAGATCCAGGCCAAGATCCTCGACAAGCTCGGCATGGGCGCCGGCGCGGCGGAGGGCGAGGAGTCACAGGCCCCGGTTGTAGAGGACGAGGACGCCCCGGTCGATGTCGTCCCGGTCGACTTCTAGGCTCCCACCGGCCCGGTCCCCGCAGGACGAGGGATCGTTCGGCGGGGGTGGCGCGTCGAGAGCATCGGTCTCTGCCCTGCAGGAGACTGTCGCTGCGATGGAGGCGCCCGCGCCGGAGCACGAGCTACTTCCGCTCTCCGAGGAGGGAGCCAAGGCATGCAAGGCTGCGCTGCGACTCCTCAAGTTCCGGGCGCGCAGCGCGGCGGAGCTGCGGGCGCGCCTGGTCGAGAAAGAGTTCACGGCAGAAGCGGTGGACGAGGCAATGGACCGGGTGGATGCGTGGAAGCTGTTGGACGATGCGGAGTTCGCCCGCCAATGGGTCGAGCAGCGCTCGGCGGCGAAAGGAGCCACCCGCTCCCTCCTCCG
>NZ_DAINST010000080.1:0-12612 GCF_036741115.1 Dietzia sp. | reverse complement strand
TGCTCGCGAAGGCCAAGCTAGACGAGCGCGATACGGCGCTCGCCACCGAGCTGTCCTACGGAACCTCTCGTTCCCAGGGGCAGCTCGACCGGATCATCGCCGCGGCCGCGGGCCGATCGACGGCGAAGATCGATGCCGACGTCCTCGACGTGCTCCGTCTCGGCACATACCAGCTCCTCTACACCCGTATAGCCCAGCACGCGGCGGTCGACACCACGGTCACGCTCGCGAAGAAGAACGGCATGGTCGCCGCGGCCGGCTTCGTCAACGCGGTCCTACACAAGGTCGCCGCCAAGGACCTCGCGGCATGGACCGAGCAGCTGCGCGAGGGGGTGACCAATCCAGTCGAGCGCCTCGCGCTCGGATCCGCGCACCCGGACTGGATCGTCCGCGCGTTCGCCGAGTCACTCGGCTCGGCCGCCGCGGAGCTCCCCGAGCTGCTCGCCGCCGACAATGCCCGGCCAAAGGTCCACCTGGCTGCCCGCCCCGGCGCCATCACGGCGGAGGAGCTCGCGCTCGTCACCGGCGGCGAAGAAGGAGAGCTGTCCCCGTACGCCGTGCACCTGCCGTCCGGCGCCCCGGGCGAGCTCGAGGCCGTCCGCGACGGATTCGCCGCCGTCCAGGACGAGGGCAGCCAGCTCGTCGCCCTCGCCGCGGCGAACACACCGGTCGAGGGGGAGGACGGCGGCCGCTGGCTCGATCTCTGCGCCGGGCCCGGCGGGAAGGCGGCCATGCTCGGCGCGCTTGCGGCTCTCGACGGCGGGAAGGTCACCGCTATCGAGGTTGCCGAGCACCGGGCGCGGCTCATCGAGACCGCGACGGCCGGGCTGCCCGTTACCGTCCGTGTCGCCGACGGCCGCGATCCCGGCCTCGAGCAGGGCTTCGACCGCGTCCTCGTCGACGCGCCGTGCACGGGCCTCGGCGCGCTCCGCCGCCGCCCGGAATCGCGGTGGCGCCGCCGCCCCGAGGACGTTGCGGAGCTCTCCGCCCTACAGCGCCAGCTCCTCGCCAGCGCTCTCGAGCTCGTTCGTCCGGGCGGCATCGTCCTCTACGCGACGTGCTCGCCGCATCTCGCCGAGACCGTCTCGGTCGTCCAGAACGCCGTCCGAAGGGGTAAGGCCGAATTCGTCGACGTCCGTGCCGGGCTTCCCGATGCGCTCGCCGGCGAGGCCGGCCCGTGGGTGCAGCTGTGGCCGCACCGCCACGGCACCGACGCGATGTTCATGTGCGCCCTCCGGCGTGCGTAGGCGGAGACGCGCGCCCGTGGCTCCGCGAGTCGCCGGGATCCTAGGATGGAGCGCATGAGCCACGCACCGATCATCGCGCCGTCCATCCTCTCCGCCGATTTCGCACGGCTGGACGAGGAGATCAAGCGGATTCCCTCCGCAGACTGGATCCACGTCGACGTCATGGACGGGCACTTCGTCCCCAACCTCACGATCGGGGCGCCGGTGGCGAAGGCCATCGCCAAGGTCACGGACAAGCCTCTCGATTGCCATCTCATGATCGAGGACCCGGGCCGCTGGGTCAGTGACTATGTCGACGCCGGCGCCCATTCGGTGACCTTCCACGCCGAGGCCACGAACGACCCCGTCGGCATCGCGCGCCGCCTTCGCGAGAGAGGCTGCGGCGCCGGTCTCACGATCAAGCCGGGCACCCTCGCGGACGGCTACCTCGAGATGGTCTCCGAATTCGATCTCATCCTCATAATGAGCGTCGAGCCGGGATTCGGCGGCCAGTCCTTTATGCCCGACATGCTCGATAAGGTCCGCGCCTTCCGCGCCGAGATCGACAGGCTCCGCCTTGAGACGCGGCTCGAGATCGATGGTGGGATCTCGCCGGAGACCATCGGCTCCGCCGCGGAGGCCGGCTGCGACACCTACGTCGCAGGATCCGCGGTCTACGGCGCCGCGGACCCCGACGCCGCGATCGAGCTGCTTCGCGAGCGCGCGACGGTCGCGTGAGCAGCGACGGTCGAATGAGCGCGGACGGCGCGGCACGACCCGAGGATGCGGCCCGACTCGACGAGAGCCGAATGGCCGTCGCCGCTGCGGCGGCCCACGAGCGCTGGGGGACCACCCGGCCGAATCCGACCGTCGGCGCAGCGGTGTTCGACGCCACCGGTGAACTCATCGCCGTCGGGGTCACCGAACCGCCCGGCGGCAGGCACGCAGAGGTCGTCGCTCTCGACGCCGCGGGAGACCGAGCCGCGGGTGGGACGATCGTCGTCACCCTCGAGCCGTGCAATCACACCGGGCGCACGGGTCCGTGCACCGCGAGGATCATCGCCGCGGGTCTCGCGCGCGTCGTCTTCGCGGCGCACGACCCGAACCCGCTGGCCTCCGGTGGTGCGGAGCGCCTCGCCGCTGCGGGACTCGAAGTCCGCGGGGGAGTAGGGCTGACGCCGGACGCCGCGATCCCGGGAGCCGCAGGCGTCCTCGCAGGCCCCTTGGGTCCCTGGCTGTTCCGGCAGCAGCACGGGCGGCCGCGGGTGACCTGGAAGTACGCCGCCTCGATGGACGGACGCTCGGCGGCGGCCGACCGGACGAGCCAGTGGATCACAGGCCCCGCGGCGCGCGCCCACACGCTCGAGCGGCGCTCGCGATACGACGCGATCGTCGTCGGCTCGGGGACCGTAGCAGCGGACGATCCGAGTCTCACCGCGCGCGACACCGACGGGGAGCGGCTGGAACATCAGCCGCTGCGCTGCGCCATGGGCGAGTCGGAGGTTCAGCCGGGCGCCCGGATTCGGGGCGACGGTGACGGGCTCTTCGCCCACCTGCGGACGAGGGATCCGGTCGCAGCGATCCGAAGTCTGGACGAGCGCCTCGGGCGCCCGACCGAGGAGGTTTTGCTCGAGGGCGGACCGCGCCTCGCCGGAGCGTTTCTGCGGGCGGGGCTCGTCGACCGAGTCGAGGCGTATATCGCCCCCGTGTTCCTCGGAGCCGGCTCGTCCGCGCTCGGCGATGCTGGGGTGGGAACGATCGACGACGCTCGCCGGTTTACCATCGAGTACGTAGAGGTCGTGGGCACGGACCTGTTCGCCGAGCTCGTGCCCGCCGAGACCTTGCCCGGTTCACAAGGAAAATACCTGCCGGGGTCCGGGGCACACCCGCCGGCCGAATGAGCAAACGAGGAGCGCACAGCGTGTTCACCGGAATCATCCGCGAGATCGGCGTGATCGAGTCGATCGATCGCGACGCCGATATCGTGCGCATGCGCATCCGCGGGCCCGAGGTGCTGTCCGGCGCGTGGCTCGGCGATTCGATCGCAACCTCCGGTGTATGCCTCACTGTCACCGAGCTTCCCGGCGACGGATCGTTCGTCACCGAGATCATGGGCGAAACCATGCATAGGACGGCGATGGGCCACGTCGAAGTCGGTGCCGCGGTCAACCTCGAAGCCGCCGCACGCCTCGATTCCAGGCTCGACGGACACATCGTCCAGGGCCACGTCGACGGCACCGGCACACTACTCTCGCGCACCGCTGGCGAGAAGTGGGACGTGCTCCGCTTCTCGCTCCCCGATGCGCTCGCGCCCCTCGTCGCCGAGAAGGGCTCGATCGCCGTCTCCGGCGTCTCGCTCACCGTCTCCGGGGTCTCTGCTGCGGGACAACCCGAGCAGTGGTTCGAGGTCTCGCTCATCCCTGCGACACTTGCCGATACGACCCTCGGCGCGCTGGAGATCGGCGCGGCCGTCAACCTCGAGACGGACGTCGTCGCCAAACACATCGCCCGGCTCGCGGGGTTCCCCGCCGCCGCGGCCCCCACCGAGACCGAAAGCTGAGGTCGGCCACACCGTGACGACGTCTTCGACGCCCCCCAACTCTTCGAGCGCCGACCCCGCGGGCGACGGCGTCTATTTCGACTCCGTCGAGCGCGCTATCGCGGACATCGCCGCTGGCAAGGCGATCATCGTCGTGGACAACGAAGACCGCGAGAACGAGGGCGATCTCATCTTCGCCGCCGATGCCGCGACCCCCGAGCTCATGGGTTTCCTCGTCCGATACTCCTCGGGGTACGTCTGCGTCGCACTCACCGGCGAGGACTGCGACCGTCTCGACCTTCCGGCGATGGTGGTCAACAACACCGATCCGCATCGCACCGCCTACACGGTCACGTGCGACGCGGCCGAGGGCGGCACGACGGGCATCTCCGCGACCGACCGCGCCCGTACCGCCCGCGTCCTCGCCGATCCCACTTCTTCCGCCGCGAGCCTCTCGCGGCCGGGGCACATCGTCCCGCTCCGTGCTCGCCGAGGTGGCGTCCTCGAGCGCGCGGGCCATACGGAGGCCGCCGTCGACCTCGCCCGCCTGGCGGGTCGCGCGCACGCCGGTGTCATCTGCGAAGTCGTCTCGGAGGACGACCCGACCACCATGGCGCGCACTCCAGAGCTGCGCCGGATCGCCGACGAACACAGCCTGGCGCTCGTCTCCATCGACGCGCTGCGTGCGTGGCTGCGCCGGAACGAGACCCAGGTCGAGCGCGTCGCAGATGCGCAGCTTCCGGTCCCGGCGGGGACGCTCACCGCGATCGGCTTCCGCGACACGATCACCGGAGTCGAACACGTCGGGCTCGTCGCCGGTCCGCTCACCGGCGGCCGCTTCGCCGGGACCGAGCCCGTCCTCGCCCGCCTGCACTCCGAATGCCTCACCGGCGACGTGTTTGGCTCGTTGCGGTGCGACTGCGGCGCACAGCTCGAGTCCGCCGTCGACGAGATCCTCGCCAAGGGCCGAGGGGTCGTCGTCTACCTGCGCGGGCACGAGGGCCGCGGTATCGGCATCGCCGCGAAACTCGCCGCCTATCACCTGCAGGACGGTGGCACCGACACGGTCGACGCGAACATCGAGCTAGGCCTGCCGGCCGACGCGCGCGACTACTCCGTGGCCGCACAGATCCTTCGCGAGCTCGGCGCGGAGAGCGTCCGGCTCATCACGAACAATCCAGAAAAGGTCGCCGCGCTCGAGCTCGGCGGGATCGTCGTCGACGAGCGCGTTCCCAGCCCGGTGCGTCAGACCCCGGAGAACACGCGCTACCTGCAGACCAAGCGCGACCGAATGGGCCACCTGCTCGACGGTCTCGAGGGCAAGCGACGAAGCGACCCCGAAGGAGAAGGACAGTGAGCGGATCCGGACGCCCCGAGGCGGCTATCCCCGCGGCGCAGGGACTCGTGCTGGGCCTCGTGAGCACCACGTGGAACTCGGACATCACGTCCACCCTCCGCGAGCGCGCTCTCGACGTCGCCGCCCGAGCAGGAGCGACCGTGGTCGAGGCCTCGGTCGCGGGAGCGGTCGAGCTGCCCGTCGTGGCGCAGCAGCTGGCGAAGCAGACCGACGCGGTGGTCGCGCTGGGCGTCGTCATCCGGGGAGAGACGCCGCACTTCGACTACGTCTGCGATTCGGTCACCGAAGGCCTCACGCGGATCGCCCTCGACGAGTCCACCCCCGTGGCACACGGCGTGCTCACGGTCGAGTCCCACGAGCAGGCCGTGGACCGCGACGGTCATCCGGGTGCCGCCGAGGACAAGGGCGGCGAGGCCGTCGCCGCGGCACTCGGCGCGGCCCTCGAGCTCCGGCGGCTTCGTTCACTCTGATCCGCGACGACTATCGTGGTGTTCGACGGTGGCGCTCGGCCGCCTGGCGCGAGCACGGACTCGACATGCACGAATTTGGAGGAACGGCCACGTGAGCAGCGGCGATGGCAATAGCGGAGCGGGGCAAAGGGCAAGGCAAAGCGCGAGGCAGAGCTCAGGGCAAGACGCGAAGCGCGAAATCCCTGACTCCGACACGCAGGGCTGGGATTTCGACTACCGGCCGCGCAAGCTCCGGATCTTTGCGTGGATCGCCGCGGTCGCCGTGATCATTATCCACGTCCTCTGGGCCCTCTCGCTCACGTCGGGCCGCGATTCCGGTGTCACCATTTCCGGGGCGGACCAATGGGCGTTCGTGTTCATCGGTCTCATCATCGCCGGGGTCGTACTCCTCACCCTGCGCATCCGGGTCCGCGCGGGCCGCGCGGGCGTCGAGCTCACCGGTTTCCTCCAGCGCACGCTGTTCCGCTGGGACGACGTCGTCGGCTTCACGTTCCCGGTCTCGGCGCAGTGGGCGCGGCTCGAGCTGCCCGCCTACGAGCACGCCGGAATCAAGGCCATCCAGGCGATGGACCGCGATCCGGCGGTCGCTGCGATGCGCAGCCTCCGCGAGGTCGCCCGCAAGTACAAACCCAGCGCCGCGGACGCCGAGAGCGTCGCCGACCGGTAGCCGACACTGCGCGAACCGGGCGAGGCGAACGTGGTCCGAGCGCAGTCGAACGGACGCGAAAGAACCAACAGATAAGAGCAGAGGCCCGGCGACCGAGCACAGGAGGGAGGCGCAGTGGACCCGCAAAAGTATCGCCCGGCGACGGGCACCATCCCCACCGATCCCGGTGTCTACCGCTTTCGCGACGAGCACGGCCGGGTCATTTACGTCGGCAAGGCGAAGAACCTCCGCGCACGCCTGAGCAACTATTTCCAGGACCTCACAGTCCTCCACCCGCGCACGCGGCAGATGGTCACTTCCGCGGCGCAGGTCACGTGGACGGTCGTCGGAACCGAGGTCGAGGCACTGCAGCTCGAATACACGTGGATCAAGAAGTACGATCCGCGCTTCAACGTCCGGTACAAGGACGGCAAGACCTACCCGATGCTCGCCGTCACCCTTAATGAGGAGTACCCGCGGTTGTTCGTCTATCGGGGTCCCCGCCGCAAGGGCGTCCGCTATTTCGGCCCGTATTCGCACGCCTGGGCTATCCGCGACACGCTCGACACCCTCACCCGCGTGTTCCCGGCCCGAACATGCACGTCCGGGGTTTTCAAGCGGCACGGACAGCTCGGCCGTCCGTGCCTCCTCGGCTACATCAACAAATGTAGTGCCCCGTGCGTCGGCCGCGTCTCCGCCGCAGAACACCGTGCGATCGTGCTCGAATTCTGCGATTTCCTCTCCGGAAACACAGGACCAATCGTCCGCCGGCTCAAGAGAGAGATGACGGCGGCCGCCGAGGATCTCGACTTCGAGCGCGCCGCCCGGCTCCGAGACGACCTCGCGGCCATCGAGCGCACCATGGAGAAGCAGAACGTCGTCCTCGAGGGCGCCGCCGACGCCGATGTGGTCGGGGTCGAGCTCGATGAGCTCGAGGCGAGCGTTCAGGTATTCCACGTCCGCTCCGGTCGCATCCAGGGCCAGCGGAGATGGGTCGTCGAGCATTCGCACGGTGTCGGCGAGGACGGCGAGTTCAACACGGAGGAGGCCGAGCGAGAGGTCGTCGCCGATTTCCTCGCCCAGTTCTACGGAGCCGAGGTCGAGCAGGCGAAGACGGCCGCCGAACCCGCCGGGGTCGCCGTGCCGCGCGAGGTCCTCGTGCCCGCGCTGCCCGACGACGCCGAGGCTGTCACCGAACTCCTCGGCGCCCTGCGCGGTTCGAAGGTCTCGCTTCGAGTCCCGCAGCGCGGCGAGAAGCGGGACCTTGCCGACACAGTCCGCCGCAACGCCATGGAGGCGCTCAAGCAACACAAGATGCGCAGAAGTGGGGACCTGACGACGCGCTCCGAGGCCCTCGCCGAGATCGCTGACACGATCGGCCTCGACGAGGCGCCGCTGCGCATCGAGTGCGTGGACATCTCGCACACCCAGGGAACCGATGTCATGGCCTCCCTGGTGGTCTTCGAAGACGGGTTGCCGAAGAAGGCGGATTACCGGACCTACCGCATCGCCGAGGCCGCGGGGGAGGGGCATTCCGACGATGTCGCGTCGATCGCCGAAGTCACTCGCCGGCGCTTCCGCCGCCACCTCGAGGCACCGACACAGACCCCCGAGGACATCGCCGACGAGGGCGGACCGGCGTCGGTAGCAGGGGCCGGAGCGACGTCCGAATCAGCGGCCGAATCAACAGCCGGAACCGCGGTCGGCGCCTCTGGACCGGACCCCGTGGGCGAGGCAGCAGCCGCGGACGGGGCACCGAAGGTGCCCCGACGCTTCGCGTACCCGCCGCAGCTCTACGTCGTGGACGGTGGGCAGCCACAGGTCGAGGCCGCGCAAGCCGTGCTGGACGAGCTCGGGATCACCGATGTCCCCGTGGTCGGCATCGCCAAACGCCTCGAAGAGATCTGGGTGCCGGGGGAGGAGTACCCGATCATCTTCCCGCGCCAAGGCCAGGGTCTGTACATGCTCCAGCGGCTGCGCGACGAGGCGCACCGATTCGCGATCAAGGCGCACCGCGGCGCTCGCAGCAAGAGGATGACCTCTTCGGCCCTCGACTCCGTCCCGGGCCTCGGGCCTGCGCGGAAGAAGGCGCTCCTCGACGAGTTCGGCTCGGTCGCGGCCATCAGGCGCGCGAGTACGGAAGACCTCAGGGCCGTTCCCGGCATCGGCGCCAAGGCGGCCGAGACCATAGCTGCAGCGCTCTCGCCACGTACCGGCGGGCCGGACCGAAACGTGGAAGACTTGCCCGAGGGACCGACTGGCGAGGCGGCCGCGCGCTCGCAGTAGGGCGAGTCGGACCGAGAACACGGATCGAATGTCACAAATGGAGGGGACCCAGGTGGAGGGGACAGTCCAGACGAATTTCCCGGTGGACGCCGGATTCCTGCCGGACCAGGAGTTCCTCATCGTCACGGGGATGAGCGGCGCGGGAAAGAACGCGGCGACCAAGGTGCTCGAGGAATTCGGCTGGTACGTCGTCGACAATCCGCCGATCGAGGCGATCCCCGCGCTCGCGCAGGTCTCTACCCACCGCGGCCAGGAGCTCAAGCGGCTCGCGGTCGTCCTCGATGTCCGCACACTCGGGCTCATCAATCACCTCGACGAGGTCTATCGCTTCGTCGACGAGCTCGGAGACCAGGCCCGCATCCTCTTCCTCGACGCCTCCGAGGACGTTCTCGTCAAACGCTTCAACTCCGTCCGCCGCCGCCATCCTCTGCAGACCGGGGACGGCATCGTCGACGGGATCAACAAGGAGCGCTCGATCCTCACGGGCCTCCACACCCGCGCGGACGTTCTCGTCGACACCTCCTCGCTCTCGGTGCACGACCTGCGTCGCAGGCTCGAGATCCCGTTCGGTAACCCGGAGTTCGGTTTCCAGATCATCGTCGAGTCATTCGGCTTCAAGTACGGGGTACCGCGCGACGTCGATTTCCAGCTCGACATGCGCTTCCTTCCCAACCCTTACTGGGAACCCGAGCTCCGCGAGCTCAACGGGCGCGACAAAAAGGTCGCCAATTTCGTGCTGTCCAAGGCGAACGTCGAGGCATACATCGAGAGCGCGCGCACCATGGCGAGAATCGCGATGGACGGTTACCGCCACGAAGGCAAGCGGTACATGATCCTCGGCGTGGGCTGCACGGGCGGCAAGCACCGCAGCGTCGCCGTCGCCGAACACCTCGGCGCGTCCTTGGGCTCGCTCGAGAACGCCGAGGTCACGGTGGTCCATCGCGATCTCGGCAGGGAGTAGGAGGCGCACATGTACCCCGATTCGCTTCCCGAGTCCGCCGGCGAACGGCTCAACCTCGAGGTCGACCCCACCGAGGACGTCGGCGCCCTAGTCGCCTTCGGTGGTGGGCACGGGCTCGCCGCGACCCTCTCGGCGGCGCGTCGCGTCGCTTCCCGTCTGACGGCGGTCGTCACCGTTGCCGACGACGGCGGTTCCTCCGGTCGGCTGCGCAGGGAACTGGGCATCCTTCCTCCCGGCGACCTCCGGATGGCGCTCTGCGCCCTCGCGGGCGGCTCGGCGGGCCACCAGGACCTGGCGTCCCTGTTCCAGCACCGCTACGGCGGAAACGGGGCGCTCGCCGGACACGCCGTGGGCAATCTCGTCTTCGCAGGGCTGTGGGAACAGCTCGCGGAACCGGTCGAGGCTCTGCGGGTCATCGAGGAACTTCTCGGCACGGTCGGCACGGTCATGCCGATGTCGCCGGTGGCGCTCGACATCGCGGCCGATGTCTTCGGCCTCGAGGCCGATCCCCGGCTCGTCCGCACCATCGTCGGCCAGGTGGCCGTCGCCTCCACACCGGGGCAGGTTCGCCGCGTGCGACTCATCCCGTCCTCGCCGCCCGCGACCGCCGGGGTCACGGAGAAGATCGCCGCCGCGGACATGGTCGTGCTCGGCCCGGGGTCGTGGTTCACCTCGGTGATCCCGAACGTCCTCGTCCCCGAGATCGCCGAGGCGCTCTCCGAGACCGATGCACGTAAGGTCCTCGTGCTCAACCTCGCTCCGCAGCCCGGCGAGACGGCGGGGTTCTCCACCGAGCGCCACCTTCACGTCCTTCGCCAGCACGCGCCGAATGTAGACTTCGACTCGATCGTCCTCGACCCGCGCACGGGTCTGAGCGATGGGGAACTCGCCCAGGTGCGCCGCACTGCGGAGAAGCTCGGCGCGGAACTCGTGCTCGCCGAGGTCGCCAAGGAGGCCGAGTCGGGGGCCATCCGCCCGGTCCACGATCCCGCTGCGCTCGCGCGCGCTCTCGGCGAGATCGGACGGTCCACCCCGGCGACGTAGTCAGTAGCAAGAGGCCGAAGGAAATCCCAACACCCGAGCGCGGGCGCGAACGAAGCGCCGGAAGCAGTATCGAAGGAGCCCGAATGTCGTTGACCGCCCAGGTCAAAGCCGAACTCGTGCGAGTCCACGACAGCAAGGAATCGTCGCGTCGGGCGGAGGTCGCCACGATCATCCGCTACGCGGGGACCCTGCAGCCCATGGCCCCGCGCCTCGTGATCGAGGTGGAGGTCGAGAACGCGGAGATCGCCCACCGCCTCGCAGGCGAGCTCGACGGCCTGTTCGGGGTCACCCCGGAAATCCACCAGATCGGCAGCGGCACCGGGCGCAGCGGTAACAAGCACGTGCTCCGCGTGGTGGACAAGGGCACCGATATCGTCCGCCTCCTCGGCCTGGTCGACGGCCGCGGTTACCCCGTCAAGGGGCTCCCGCCGGCGCTCGTACGCGGCGCCATCCACGATGCGAAGGCGGTGTGGCGCGGGGCATTCCTCGCCCACGGTTCACTCACCGAACCCGGGCGTTCCGCTTCGCTCGAGATCACCGCGCCTAGCACCGAGGCGGCGATGGCGCTCGTCGGCGCAGCGCGCCGTTTCGGGGTCACCGCAAAGGCCCGCGAGGCACGCGGCTCGGACAGGGTGATGATCCGCGACGGCGAGGCCATCTCCCTGCTGCTCGCCGAGATCGGTGCGCCACAGACCCGCCGCGCCTGGGACGAGACGCGCTCGCGTCACGAGGTCCGGGCGACTGCGAATCGCCTGGCGAACTTCGACGATGCGAACCTGCGTCGTTCGGCGCGGGCCGCGGTAGCCGCAGCCGCCCGCGTCGAGCGCGCCCTGGAGATTCTCGGCGAGGACGTTCCCGATCATCTCCTCGCCGCCGGCGAGCTGCGCACAACCCACAAGCAGAGTTCGCTCGAGGAGCTCGGACAGATCGCCTCTCCGCCGATGACCAAAGACGCGATCGCCGGCAGGATCCGGCGTCTGCTCTCGATGGCCGATCGCAAGGCCGCCGAGCTCGGCATCCCCGACACCGACGCGGCGGTGACCGAAGACCTCATGGATTCCGAGTAGTCCGCCGTCATACGAACTGCAGGAGGAATCGGGCGAGAGAGCGGACACGGCGCCCACCAACGGCAGAGGCGTCGGGGCGTTTCGCTATGGTGGTGTTCGTAGGATGCACGACACACTCGGCGGTTCGGCCGCGCTCCATCCGTACTGGTCAATCGCTACGGGTAGAACGTAGAACCCAGCTGGTCGCCGAGACAGTAGCCGTATCCGTCCGCAAATATGCACGCTGGACGCAGCAGGGGAATCCCCGCAGCTGCCGACACATGCCAACACAAAGGAGTAAGTCGTGAGCATTCGCGTAGGAATCAATGGCTTCGGCCGAATCGGGCGTAACTTCTTCCGCGCCGTCGAGGCTCTTCGGGCCGCGGGCAACACCGATATCGAGATCGTCGCCGTCAACGACCTCACCACCAACGACATGCTCGCGCACCTCCTCAAGTACGACTCCGTGCTCGGGCGCCTCGGCGAGGACGTGTCCTACGACGATTCTTCGCTCACCATCGGCGACCGCAAGATCGGTGCGCTCGCCGTCAAGGAGGGCCCCTCGGCCGTCCCGTGGGGCGACTACGGCGTCGACGTCGTCGTCGAGTCCACCGGCATCTTCACCGACGCCGAGAAGGCCAAGGGCCACCTCGAGTCGGGCGCCAAGAAGGTCATCATCTCGGCTCCGGCCAAGAACGAGGACATCACCATCGTCATGGGCGTCAACGACGACCTGTACGACCCGAGCGCCCACACGATCATCTCGAACGCCTCCTGCACCACCAACTGCCTTGCGCCCGTGGCCAAGGTCCTGTCCGACGAGTTCGGCATCGTCAAGGGCCTCATGACCACGATCCACGCGTACACCCAGGACCAGAACCTGCAGGACGCGCCCCACAAGGACCCCCGTCGTGCCCGCGCCGCCGCGCTGAACATGGTCCCGACCTCCACCGGTGCCGCCAAGGCCGTCTCCCTCGTGCTGCCCGAGCTCAAGGGCAAGTTCGACGGCTACGCCGTCCGCGTCCCGCTGCCCACCG
>NZ_DAINST010000079.1:0-13049 GCF_036741115.1 Dietzia sp. | reverse complement strand
GCGGCGCGTGGAACGAGGAGGAGCAGCACATCTCGCCGTTGCTCGGATTGCTCGCCAAGATCGTCGAGGACGACTGCGCCGAGCGGGATGCCGCGGCCGGCACCGACCGCGGGCTCGTCCTCGCGCGCCTCGACTTCGAGATCCTCGGCACCGTCGCGATCACGCCTTTCGAGGTGCGAACGGAGATCGTCCGCCCGGGCCGCACGATCGAGCTGGTCCAAGCCGTGGCGAGCCAGGACGGGCGCGATGCGGTGATCCTCCGCGCCTGGCTGCTCAAGCCCATCGACTCTTCTGCCGTCGCCGGACACGCGTTCCCGCCGATCCCCGCGCGCGAGGACATGGAGGAGTTCGATCCGCGCGGGCTGTGGCCGGGAGGGTTCATCGATTCGATCGCCGAAGGGCGGGTCCGCGCGATCGAGCCGGGGCACGCGCAGGTGTGGGCCCGCACCGATGTCGAGCTCGTCGAGGGCGAGGCGCAGAGCGACGCCACCGGTTTCGTCGGGATGTTCGACCTCGCCAACGGGCTCTCCGCCCGCGCCGCGCGCGAGGAAGTCCTGTTCCCGAACGTCGACCTCACCGCCCACCTCTTCCGGCAACCGCGCGGGAAGTGGGTCGGATACGAGGTGCGGCAGAACTTCGGTGCCGAGGGCATCGGGCTCACCGAGACCGTGCTCTACGACGACGACGGCCCCATCGGCACGATGTCCCAGATCCTCACCGTGCGGCCGAGATAGCGCGGGATGTAGAAAAGCCGGCATCGGCTCCGTCTCCCTGATGAATGCGGCCACAATGGTCGCGTCGCTCCCACTCACAACGAGTGGAGTCTCGAATTCGGGAGGACATCATGGCCAAGTACCTGTTGCTCAAGCACTACCGCGGCGCCCCCGCGCCGAGCGTCGACATCTCCGCCGAGAACTGGACCGAGGACGAGTGGTCCGCGCACCTGCAGTACATGGACGATCTCGCGGCGAAGCTCACGGAGAGCGGCGAGTATGTCGACAGCCAGGCCCTGCGCCCCGAGGGCGAGTGGGTGCGCTTCGACGGCGAGGGGCGGCCGCCGCTTACCGACGGCCCGTTCGCCGAGACCAAGGACCTCGCTGCCGGATGGATGATCATCGACGTCGACTCCTACGAGCGGGCCCTCGAAGTCGCCTCGGAGCTGTCCGCGGCTCCTGGCCCGGGAAGCGAGCCCATCGGCGAGTGGCTCGAGCTGCGGCCGTTCATGGGCTCACCTACGGCCACGGGGGAGTGATCCGAATCAACGGTCGCGCGGCGGGTGCGGAGCTCCCGGAGATCCGGGAACTCGTCCCGCGCGCGATCGCCGTGCTCTGTCGACGCGGCGCGGATTTCGCCTCGGCGGAGGACGCGGTCCAGGAGGCGCTCGTCGAATCGCTCGGGCGGTGGGAGAACGGCGAGATCCGCGATCCGCTCGGCTGGCTCGTCGCCGTCGCCTGGCGCCGCTTTCTCGACTCCGTGCGCTCGGATTCGGCACGCCACTCCCGCGAGATGACGGCGGCGGCCGATCCCGCCGCGTCGCCGGCGACACCCAACGGAGACTCCTCTGCAGCTGTAGATGACACTCTCGAGCTCTACCGCCTGTGTGGGCATCCGAGCCTCGGCGCGTCCTCGGCCGTCGCCCTCACCCTTCGCGCCGTCGCAGGCCTCACCACCGCCCAGATCGCCGCGGCCTACCTCGTGCCGGAAAAAACGATGGGGCAGCGGATCAGCCGCGCGAAGGCGAAGCTCCGGGGCGTTCGGCTGGGCGAATCGGGGAGCATCCGCACCGTCCTCAAGGTGCTCTACCTCGTGTTCAACGAGGGTTTCTCTGGCGACGTCGACCTCGAGACCGAAGCGATCCGCCTCGCAAGCGACCTTCGCGCGCGCCGCGACCATCCGGAGGTGTCCGGGCTACTCGCGCTCATGCTGCTGCACAACGCCCGCCGCCCCGCCCGCTTTGATTCCCGTGGCGGGGTCGTCCCGCTCGACGAGCAGGACCGCCGGCTGTGGGACCGCCGCCAAACGGCCGAGGCCATCGGGATCCTCCGCTCCGCGCTGGCCCGCGACGAGCTCGGCGAATACCAGGCGCAGGCGGCGATAGCCGCGCTCCACGCGGACGCCCCGGCCGCCGCGGAAACTGATTGGCCGCAGATCGTCGAGTGGTACGACGAGCTCCTCGCACTCGGACCGAATCCCGTGGCCGCTCTCGGCCGGGTCGTCGCCGTCGGCGAGGCGGAAGGACCCCACGCGGGGATGGCGGCGCTCGTCGAGATCGATCCCGGGGTCCCGCGCCGTGAGGCCGTCGAGGCTCGCCTCGCCGAACGCGCGGGCGAGCTCCCGCGGGCCGCTCGGCTCTACGCCGCGGCCGCAGAGAGCGCAGCGACGACGGCCGAGCGCGACTATCTCCGCGGCCGCGCCGCACGCGCCGCGAACTCGAAATAACTGGTGGGCCCAGCGGGGCTCGAACCCGCGACCAGCGGATTATGAGTCCGCGGCTCTAACCGACTGAGCTATAGGCCCGTGCACGATAATCGTACCGGCAGGCCGCCGCACCTCAGGCGACCGGTAGGGCCCGCGCCTGCTCGAGCAGCACCGGATCGTGCGCGTTGACGATGAGCAGGTCCGGCTCCCCGCGCTCCCAGAGTTCGCGCACCCGCCGTTGGTTCTCGAACTGCGCGTCGAGATCGAAGGCCTCGATCCGCGCGAGCGTGCGGATCGCCAGTGGCACGTCGCGCCGACACCCGAAGACCTCGTCCCTGTGGTCGAAGAGGTCGCCGCAGTGCAGGACCCAGCGATCCCCGGCGTCGACGGCGACACCCGCATGCCCGCGAGAGTGTCCTGGCAGCGAGATGAGCACGATCCCCTCGGCGATCTCGGTGAGCTCCTTCGCCGCCGCGAACCCGCGCCACAATTCACCGTAGGGCGTGTGCTCGACCAGGCGCGGTCCGTGCGCGAACTGAGCGGCGTTGTAGCGGATCCGCTCGAAGCGCGTGCGGCCCATCGTCGCCCCGAGCGCCTCCGCGGAGGTCACATGGATGTCCGCGTGCGGGAAATCGGCGATGCCGCCGGCGTGATCGAAATCCATGTGCGTAAGCACGATGTGCCGGACGTCCTCGGGCGAGAAACCGAGCGCGCGCACTTGGTTGACGGCGAACTCCGCCTCGTCTCCGGCGAAGCCCAGCAGGTGGCGAATCGGACCCATGCGGGTGCCGGGATCGGCGAAGTCGGCTTCGCCCACCCCGGAATCGACGAGCACGAGACCGGCGTCGTCGGTCTCGACGAGCAGGCAGTGGCACACCATGCGGCCCGCCGGGGTGTTCATCGTCGCGCAATTGAGGTGGTGGACACGGTGTGCCATGGTGTTCTCCCGGTCGGCTCGCGGGCGACGCTGCGCCCCGTGGCGCCAAGCTAACACCCAAACCCGCACGGGCGCGGGCGTTCCACCCTCCGCAGGCTCGGCGGGCGCCGATAGGGTGGGCGCATGAGCGAGCCCACCTCCGCGAACGACTCCCGCACCGCGCCCTCCGCCGACAATTTCGCGGCCCTCTCCTCTGCCCTCGAGGCCATCGGGGAATGGCCCGTGGGGAGCGCGGCCGCCGCCGTAATCGGCGCCGGGTCTGGTGGAACCGACGGATCGGTTGGGGCACCCGCGATCCTCGCCACCTACGGCGATACGGGCGAGGTGTTCGAGCTCGCCTCGGTGACCAAACTGCTCACCGCAGCGGCAGTGCTTCTCGCCGTCGAAGAGGGCGCGTTCGAGGCGGACACACCGGCGGGGCCAGAGGGCTCCACCGTCCGCCACCTCCTCGCGCACGCCTCGGGGCTCGCTTTCGATTCCCGCGAGGTCAAGGCCGCGCCGGGGGAGAAGCGCATCTACTCGAGCGCCGGGTACGAGGTGCTCGCCGAGCTCGTCGAGGCGGAGGCGGGCATGGGCTTCGCCGAATACCTCGCGGAGGGCGTGGGGGGAGGACTGGGGATGACGGCGACCGTGCTCGACGGCTCGGCCGGCCACGGCGCCCGCGGGTCGGTGGCCGATCTCGCTCTCCTCGCCTCCGAAATGCTCGATCCGCGACTGCTCTCGGCCGAAACCTGGGACGACGCCAAGACCACGCAGTTCTCCGGGATCAACGGGCTCGTCCCGGGTTTCGGGATGCAGAAGCCGTGTCCGTGGGGGCTCGGACCGGAGATCAAGGGCGAGAAGTCGCCGCACTGGACCGGAAAGCGGAACTCCGCCTCGACGTACGGGCACTTCGGCCAGTCCGGCACGTTCCTGTGGGTCGATCCCGAGGCGACAGGGGGGCCGCTCGCGCTGGTGGTGCTCACGGACAGGGCGTTCGGGGACTGGGCCAAGCCACTGTGGCCGGCGCTGTCCGACGCGGTAGTCGACGCGGCGGCCGGGCGGTAGCAGCCTCTGTCGTCATCCACGAGCTCCTGCCTCGGGCGCCGATCCGCGACACGCCGGAGCGCCGCGTACCGGCGCCGGGGGTGGGGCTATACATTTGCTGAGAATCGAGACGTGTACCTTGAGGCGTTTGGCCACACAGGGCACACTGGGATTCACAAGTAACACGAGACAACAGAAGTTCGATATCTGGTTGGTTCACGCCTGGTGATTGAGGTCGTAGGGGAAGACGTTCCTCAGCTACTCGGGAGTGTTCTCCAATGACAGATCTCAAGATTTACGGCGACACCACGACCGGCGTGGTCTTTATCCATGCCACACCGGTCGCGATGTGCCAGCACGTGGAATGGTCCTTGCGGACCATCCTCGAACGATCCGGCGAGCTCGTATGGTCCGAGCAGCCGGCGATGTCCGGTACCCGCAAGGCGATCATCGACTGGATCGGCCCGGTGGGAACCGGAGCACGCCTCGCGCAGGCTCTCGAGAAGTGGGAGTTGATCTCCTTCGAGGTCACCGAGGACCCGTCCGAAATGGTGGACGGGGAGCGGTTCTCCTACACGCCTTCGCTGGGCATGTGGCGTGGGCAGACAGGCGCCTCCGGCGATGTCGTCCTCGGTGAGGACCGGCTCCGTCATCTCATGAGCCAGGGTGCCGATGCCTTCCACGCGGCAATGGAAGAGGAGCTCGGCACGGCGTGGGACGCCGAGCTCGAGGCGCTCCGCGGCTTCGACGACACCCCCGAGGTCACCTGGCTCTCCCGCGTGGGCTGAGCCCGCTGTTATGCGGCGCGCGGCTGAGACACGCGCGCCGCAGCCGACCTTCCCTGACCTGGGCGCAGGAACGCCCGCCCCGCGGCTATGCGCGGGCGAGCTCGATGCTGAGCCCTTCGAGGATCCCGAGTAGCACGTCCGGGTAGTCGGTGATCATTCCGTCGACCCCCGCATCGAGCATGTACTCCATGCTCGCCGGGTGGTCCACCGTCCACGGGACGACCTTGAGGCCCAGTTCGTGCGCGCGATCGACGAGCTCGGGGGTCGTATAGGGCGAGCAGCCCTCGGTGTCGAGATCGCAGCTCTGCGGGGTGGTGTCGACGGGCGAATATGCCTCGACCCCCTCGATCGACGCGGCGGCGGCGACGCCCGCGAGTGCGGGCTGCGTGGCCGAATCGCCGAAATCGTCGACGTCGAGTCCGCCGAGCCACGGCGACTTCCCTTCCTCGCCCGCTTCGAGGAAATCGCCGTTGGTGAGCGCGACGAGCGGCGTGCCGGGGCTGAGCCGGTGGTAGGCCATGAGCGCGCCCCAGTCGAAGCTCTGGATGGACACCCGGGCCGCCATGCCCGAGGCCTCGATCAGCTCGTGCACCGCGCGGATGAACTCCTCACGCGGGGCGGTCTCTTCCGGAGCTCCGGCCTCGACCTTCGTCTCGATGTTGAAGCGGATGCTGCGGTTCCCGCTCTCGCGGACCAGGTCGAAGACCTCGGAGAGGAGCATGATCTTCGAGCCAGGGTGCGTCTGTTGCTCGGGGAACCCGTCCTTTCGGGCCGAGCCGCAGTCGAGCGTCCGCAGCTGGGCGAGCGTGAGGTCCTTGACGAACTTTCCCACGTAGGGGAACTGCGGATCGCCTCCCACGGCAGGTGCCGTGTCCGTGCATACCGCGGGGTTGGTCTTTCGGTCGTGGCTGACGACGACCTTCCCGTCCCTCGTGACCTGCGTGTCGAGCTCGAGCGTGGTGACCCCGAGGCGAATGGCCTCCCCGAAGGAGAACGGGGAGCTCTCGGTATTGAGCCCGATGCCGCCGCGGTGCGCCTGGAGGTCGAAGCCCTCGGGCAGTGAGTTCATGTCTTCTCCGAGGCTCCCGGTGAGGCTTCCGGGCTCGATGGTGCTCGATGCGAAACCGTTCGCCCCGAGGCTGCCCGACTCCCGGGCGGCGGGGGCAGTGTCCGCCTCGGCGGGGGACGCTTCGGCGATCTCAGAGACGCCCGAGGCGGCGATTCCGGCGGCTGCGGAGAGGGCGGCGAGCGCCGTCATCCAGCAGGGCCTGCCGGGAGTGCGAGGGGAGGCCGGGCACGGGGCCGCGGCGCCTACCTCGCGGAGTGCCCGACCGCCTGCCGTGCCACGTACTGCGCCCTGAGACATGCCGCCGACCCCCGCTCTCCGGCGCGAAGCCCTGCGCCCCGCGCGACGCGAACCACGCTAGGGCGCGCGTCTGGCCTCCGGGTGGCCGGCGGGCAAAGGACGGGTGAAGGGTGGGGAGGGAAGGGGGAGGCCGGGAGAGATGGGGAAGGCCGGCGACGACCGAGCGGGGTGCGCCTAACGCCGGCTACAGCGGGATATTGCCGTGCGCACCGCGCTCGTGGGGTGCGGTGGCGAGGGTCTCCGCGAGGCGGAAGCGGGTGTCGGCGGGGTCGATGACCTCGTCGACGACGCCGATGTCCATCGCGCGGTCCACTCCGCCGGAAATGCGAGCGTGCTCCTCGGCGAGCCGATCGTGCAGCGCCTCGCGCTCCTCCTCTGGGGCGGCGGCGAGCGCGCGCTTGTGGAGGATGCCGACGGCGGCCTTCGCGCCCATCACGGCGACCTCCGCATTGGGCCACGCGAAGACGGCCGAGGCGCCGAGCGCCATCGAGTTCATCGCGATGTAGGCGCCGCCGTAGATCTTCCGGGTCACGAGCGTGACCCGTGCGACCTTCGCCTCGGAGAAGGCGTGGAGCAGCTTGGCGCCGCGCCGGACGACGCCTTCCCACTCCTGGCTCACGCCCGGGAGGTAACCGGGCACGTCGACGAGCACCACGAGGGGAATGCCGAACGCATCGGACATGCGCACGAAGCGCGCGGCCTTCTCCGCGGACTCGGAGTTGAGGCAGCCGCCGAGACGGAGCGGGTTGTTGGCGATGACGCCGACCGTCCTGCCCGCGAGGCGCCCGTAGCCCACCACGATCGACGGTGCCCACTTGCTCTGCAGCTCGATAAAGCCCGCACGACCCTCGGCGGGAGTATCGAGCAGTTCCTCGACGATCGGGTGGACGTCGTACGCGCGGCGCGGGGACTCCGGGAACAGCGCGCCGATGTCGAGGTGCTCGGAGCGCAGCGCCTCGGCGTCGAAAACGCCCTGGGCGGTGAACAGCTCGGTGAGTCCGCGCGCGTAGCGGTAGGCATCGGCCTCGTCATCGGCTGCGATGTGGCACACGCCGGACTTGCGGTGGTGCGCGACCTGCCCGCCGAGCTCGTCCATCGTGACCCGCTCGCCGGTGACCTGGCGGACCACATCCGGGCCCGTGACGAACACCTTGCCCTCCGGCGCCATGATCACGACATCGGTGAGCGCAGGGCCGTACGCGGCGCCGCCGGCGGCCGGCCCGAGCACCACGGAGATCTGCGGGATCTTGCCCGAGGCCCGCACCATCGCGTGGAACACGACGCCCACGCCGTGGAGCGCCTCGACGCCCTCGGCGAGGCGCGCGCCCCCGGAGTGCCACAGGCCGATGCACGGCACGCCCTCTTCGACCGCCGTGTCGATCGCCGCGACGATGTGCGCGCAGCCGAGGTGGCCCATCGCGCCGCCCATGATCGTGGCGTCGGTGCAGAAGGTGATCACGGGGGAGCCGTCGATCGTGCCGCGGGCCGCGACGACGCCGGCGCCGTCGTAGGTCGCCGGGGCATCCGCAGAGTGCAGCGGCTCCATCGAGTAGTCGTCGAGGAGGGTGGCGAGACGGACGTGCGGGTTACGCGGGTCGACGTCCTCGGCGGTGGTGAGATCGGTGGGGGCGAAAGTGGTCATAGCTTGCTTTTCCTTAGGGGCTCTTCTGTGGTCGGGCCGCCGTGGGGGTGGCGGTGGCCAGGCCCCGCGCTGTCCGCGGTCGATGTGCGAGGAAGGTGCCGCTCGGGGTGAAAGCAGCCGGATCCGAATTGCCGATCCGAGGCCCGGCCCGGGAAGGCGGGCCGAACGTGGCGTCCGGTGGAGGTCCGGATCGGGGAGTGGGCCGAGTAGGCCGCGTGCCGTAGGTCGTGTGTCGTATGGCGGGTGAGGCCGCCGTGCGACGAGAACGGAAATGGCAGGGGAAGGACTCTGCTCGGACAGTTTAACAGTGCAGGTTAATCTTTGTCGAAGAAGCTGCCACCTGCGTCGCGCCGTGAGGGGCGCGATGGGCGGGAGCCCGGCCGGGGAGCGGTGCCCGCGCCCCGGCCCAGCGGCCTGCTAGGCCTCGATCTTCTGCACGTAGGCGACCGCATCGCCCACGGTGCGGAGCTTGCTGAGGTCCTCGTCCGGGATCTCGATGCCGTAGCGATCCTCGAGCTGCACGGCGATCTCCACCATGGAGAGCGAGTCGATGTCCAGGTCGTCGACGAAGGACTTCTCCTCGGTGACCTCAGCGGGCTCGATACCGGTGACCTCCTCGACGACCTCGGCGAGGCCGGCGATGATTTCTTCCTTGGTGCGTGCCATGGGGGGTGTCCCTTCGTTTGTGTTTATGGTCTTTCGTCCCGGAGTCGCAACCCGGTTGGGTCTGCGTTCCGAAGTCTTTTCTCCTGTGACGGCGGAGTTCCGTGTCTTCGCCCCTCCTCCTCGCTCGCGTCGGTTTCCCTCGCGCGCGATCCGGAGCCGGGCGTAGCCGCTAGGCGGCCTGGGTGGCTCCGGCTACCGTGCCGATGTCCGCAGGCGACGCGATGGCCAGGCGCTCGACTCCTCGCATCTGTCGCTTGGCGATGCCGGTGAGGGCGCCGGCGGGCGGCAACTCGACGAACGTAGAGACGCCCATGTCCATCTGGGTCTGCGTGCACAGATCCCAGCGCACGGGGGAGGTGATCTGCGAGACGACGCTGTCGAGCGCTGCGCGGCCCGACGTGACCGAAGCGCCGTCGGCGTTGGACAGGAGAGTGCACACGGGATCGTGCACCTCGACCTCTGCCGCCGCCGCGGAGAACTCCGCTACGGCCGATTCCATGAACGGAGTGTGGAACGCCCCGGCGACATCAAGCGCGCGGACCTTGGTTCGCGTCGGAGGGTTGGCCGCGAAGTCGGCGCATGTCGTGGCGTCTCCCGCGGCTACGATCTGCCCGGCCGCGTTGACGTTCGCGGAATAGAGTCCGGCCTCCGCGATGGCGGAGCGCACCTCCTCCTCGCGGCCGCCCAGCACTGCGACCATCGTGGTCTCGTGCTCGGCGCACGCCCTGGCCATCGCGGCGCCGCGCGCCGCGGCGAGGCGGACCGCATCGGCGTCCGAGAGGACGCCCGCCATGGCCAGCGCCGCGAGCTCGCCGATGGAGTGCCCGGCGACGACCGTCGTCTCGTCTGTGCGGTGGTGGCCGTGTTTGCCGGATTCCTCGCGCGCCTGCGGCAGAAGGCCGTGTTCGCGGAGGCCCGCGGCGGCGAGCAGTTCGCTCGCGACGACGAGCGGCTGCGTGATCGCGGTGTCGCGGATCTCCTCCTGCGACGCCTCGGCACCGAGCCATGCGAGATCGAGTCCGGCGACGCCGGACCACTCTTCGAGGCGGGCGCGGGCAGCGGGAGACTCGAGCCATTCGGCGAGCATTCCCGTCTTCTGTGATCCCTGTCCCGGGGCATTGAATGAAAGCACGAGTTAAAGGAAACACCTTCGGCGGCTACCGCAAGGATGTCTTGAGTCCCAGAAACGAAACGGAATCTTTGGAGGGTTCCTCCAAAAATGCTGATGCCGCGTGCCCCATCTGTTACCTGAACGTTTTCGTTACGGGGTGTGAAGAATCGATATGAGTGTAATCCGAAGGGGCGAATGTTACTGAAGGCTTCCCAAGGCCACGGCGATCTTCAGTACGAATTGATCGCGGGCTCGTAGTGGGTCGAACTGTGTGATCTGCGCAACACGTTTGAGTCGATACCGCACTGTGTTCGGGTGGACGAACAGCTCCCTGGCACAAGCCTCGACCTGGCCGCCGTGCTCGAGATAGTGCGCGAGCGTCTCAGCGATGGTCGGGTCCGCGGCGCGAATCGGCCCTACGACCATATCGACGAGTGTGTGCCTCGCCGTTTCATCTCCCGCGAGGATCCTCTCGGGCAGGAGGTCGATGGCGGTGACGGGGCGGGGCGCGTTCGGCCACGCGGCGACGACGTCGAAACTCTTGAGCGCCTCGAACGCGCTGAGCGGCGCCCGGTCGAGGCCGTCGACGGTGGGCCCGAGGACGACGGGGCCGTCGTCGAAGATGGACATGATCCGCTCGGGAAGATGCGTCGGAGAGGCGAGCGGGCCGGACAGTGCGACGACGAGCCGAGCGCCCTGCACCACCGCGAGAGCCTGGCGGCCGTCGGACTGTGCCGCGAGGTGAATGGTGTTGACCGTGTCGATTCCGAGGTTCGCCGTCGCCCGGCCGACGATCACCGTGACGGGCTGGTTCGCGTCCCAATTGAGCGCCGCCGAGGCCGAGGCGAGTTCCGCGCTGTCGTCGCCGCGAATGATCGCGTCGACGAGCATGGCCTCCATGCGGGTATCCCACGAACCGCGGTCCTCCGCCGCGCCCGCGTAGACGGCGGCGGCGGTGAAACCGAGCTCTCGTCCGTAGCGAAGAAGCGCGGCGTTCGTCGCGTTGCGCTGTTCCTGGTTGTGCGTGACCCGCGGGAGGACGAGCTCGAAGTAGTCGAGCGTCGAGCGGACGAGCTGCACCGTTTGCTGCAGGGAGAGTAGCTGGCCGGAGGTGCCGGGCAGGAGCTTGAACCCGGCGATCGTGTCGGAGAGCTCGGCCCCCGGATTCTTCGTCCAGTTCGCGAAATCGCGGATGGCGCTTTGGATGATCAGGTGGATCTGCGATTTCTGGTCCGCAGGGAGTGCCTTGAAGAAGGGGAGCTCGGAGTCGAGCCATTGGACTGCCTCGGTCGACAGGCGCCCGGAGTAGCGGGTGAACCGCCGGAGTAGGGCATCGGAGATGCCGCGGCTGCGCTCCGCGTCCTCGGTCCGTGCCTTCCGGATCCGCTCGGCGGATAAGCCTGTGGAATCGGCGATGGGTGGAGGGGAGGCGCCGGCGGCGGCGTTATTGCCGCCGTCGCCGTCACCTCCACCTGCATGGTCGAACGAATCGTCGCGTTCGTGCGAACGGGTTGTTGTCACGCCACTCCGGGGTCGCTGGTCTGTTCCGGTGCGGCCTCGACGTCTTCGATCTGGAGATCCTTGGTGGCCTGCACGAGCCGATCATGCTCGATCTCGCCCTGCTTGTACAGGCCGCGGAGGACGGCGGCGACGATCGAGTGCGCGTCGGTGTTGAAGAACCGGCGCGCTGCCGGCCGCGTGTCGGAGAAGCCGAAGCCGTCGGTGCCGAGCGTGATGTATTCGCGCGGAACGAATCCGCGGATCTGCTCCTGCACGGCGCGCTGATAGTCGCTCACCGCGATCACGGGGCCCGATCCGCCCTCGAGCTGCCGGGTGACGAACGGGGTGCGCTGCTCGTCATCGGGGTGGCGCAACGCGTGCCGCTCGCACTCGAGGCCGTCCTTGGCGAGTTCGTTCCATGAGGTCGCCGACCACAGGTTCGCCGCGACCCCGTAGTCCGCGGCGAGGATCTCCTGCGCCTCCATAGCCGAGTACATCCCCACGCCCGAGGCGAGGATGTCGGCCGCGAGGCCCTCGTTTTCCGCGGGGCGGAAAAGATAGAGGCCCTTGAGGAGCGCCTCGGCGTCGATGTTCTCTGGCTCCGCGGGCTGGACGACGGGCTCGTTGTAGAGGGTGATGTAGTACGAGACGTTTCGGTCCTGATCGTGTGGAACGGGTTCGAGCGAGAGCTCGGGCTCGGTCTCGGCGCCGGGTCCGTACATGCGGTCGATGCCGGCGCGGAAGATGTGTGCGAGCTCGAAGCCGAAAGCCGGGTCGTAGGCGACGATCGCCGGGTTGCTCGCGGCGAGCAGGTGCGAGTGCCCGTCCATGTGCTGGAGCCCCTCGCCGGTGAGCGTGGTGCGCCCGGCTGTCGCCCCGAGGAAGAAGCCGCGGGCGAGCTGGTCGGCGGCGGCCCAGATGAAGTCGCCGGTGCGCTGGAATCCGAACATCGAGTAGAAGATGTAGAGCGGGATCATCGGCTCGCCGTGGGTGGAGTATGACGTGCCGACGGCGGTGAACTCGGAGACCGAGCCGGCCTCGTTGATCCCCTCGTGGAGGATCTGGCCGTCCTCTGCCTCCTTGTAGGAGAGCATGAGGTCGTGGTCGACCGAGGTGTAGTTCTGCCCATGCGGGTTGTAGATCTTGAGCGTCGAGAACCACGAGTCCATGCCGAAGGTGCGGGCCTCGTCCGGGATGATCGGGACGAGCCGCTTGCCCAGCTCGGGGTCGCGCATGAGGTCCTTGATGATCCGCACTGCCGCCATCGTCGTGGCGACCTCCTGCTTGCCCGAGCCGCGGCGCATCTTGGCCAGCGAGTCGATGCTCGGCACCTCGAGCGGGGTGAAGGCGTGGCGCCGCTCCGGGAGGAAGCCGCCGAGCTCCGAGCGACGCTCGAGGAGGTACTTGATCTCCTCGGACTCCGGTCCCGGGTTGTAATACGGCGGCAGGTAGGGGTTCTCCTCGATCTCCGCATCGGAGATGGGGATGCCCTGCTTGTCGCGGAAGTTCTTGAGGTCCTCGACCGTCAGCTTCTTCATCTGGTGGGTCGCGTTGCGGCCCTCGAAATTGCTGCCGAGGCCGTAGCCCTTGACCGT
>NZ_DAINST010000078.1:2365-13125 GCF_036741115.1 Dietzia sp. | reverse complement strand
CCCCGCCGGAGCCACCGGCGCTGCCCCACCGATCCCACGCTCGAGCTGTTCGACCCGCTGCGAGAGCGCGGCCACCCCGGCATCGGCCTCCGGGAGGAGCAGGCGCGCGCAGAGGATCTCGAGGAGCAGGCGGGGCGAGGTGGCCCCGCGCATGGAATCGAGGCCCGCGTGCACCTCGTCCGCCAGACGCGCCAGCGTGGCCGGGCCCATCGACTCGGCCTGGCGCCCGAGCGCCTCGGCCTCTTCCCCCGGCGCGTCGACGAGACCGCGCTCGATGGCCTGGGGAACGGACTGCACCATGATCAGATCCCGGAGGCGGCGCAGCAGGTCCGCGACGAAGCGGCGAGGATCGTGCCCGGCCTCGATAACTCGATCGACCGTGCGGAACAGGGCCGCGCCATCGCGCGCCGCGAGCGCCTCGACCGTGGAATCGAGCAACGAGTTCTCGGTTACACCGAGCAGCGCCGCCGCGTTCGAGTATTCGACCACCCCGCCCTCGGATCCCGCCACGAGCTGATCGAGAACCGAGAGCGTATCGCGCGGGGAACCGCCGCCCTGCCGGATGACCAGCGGGAACACCGGCGGCTCCACCTGCACGCCCTCCTGCTCGCACACGCGCTCGAGTAGTCCGCGCATCGCGGTGGGCGTGAGCAGTCGGAACGGGTAGTGGTGCGTGCGCGACTTGATGGTCGGCAGCACCTTCTCCGGCTCGGTGGTGGCGAAGATGAAGATGAGGTGCTCCGGCGGCTCCTCGACGATCTTGAGCAGCGCGTTGAAGCCCGCGTTCGAGACCATGTGGGCCTCATCGATGATGAAGACGCGGTACCGCGACGCGGCAGGGGCGTAGAAGGCCTTCTCGCGGAGCTCGCGCGTATCGTCCACGTTTCCGTGGCTCGCGGCATCGAGCTCGATGACGTCGAGGTTTCCCGGCCCCCCGGGCGCGAGCGAGACGCAAGAATCGCAGACCCCGCACGGCTCCGGCGTGGGCCCCTCGACGCAGTTGAGCGAGCGCGCCATGATGCGCGCAGAGGAGGTCTTGCCGCAGCCGCGGGGACCGGAGAACAGGTACGCGTGATTGATCCGCCCCGACCGCAGAGCGGCGGACAACGGGGCAGTCACATGTTCCTGGCCGACGACCTCCGCGAAGGTCGCCGGACGATACTTTCTGTATAGCGCCACGGGACCAAGGGTACTTCCCGCCTACGACGAAGCGGGTGGCCTACTTCCCCTTCCCCGCTTGCGCCCGGCGCACGGCGGCGAGGAGCGTACACAGCGCCACGACCTCGATGGCCTCGGTGACCTCTTCGAGCGGCGGCATCGTCGGCGCGAGCCGGATATGACGGTCGTGCGGATCCTTCCCATACGGGTAGGCAGCGCCCGCGGGGGTGAGGGCGACACCGGCGCCCGCCGTCAGCGAGACGACCTCCGAGGCCGTGCCGTCGACCACCGAGAGGTCGATGAAGTAGCCGCCCTCGGGATCGGTCCACGAGGCGACCTCGTATCCGCCGAGCCTGCTCTCGAGCGCCTCGCGCGAGGCGGCGAACTTCGGCGCGATGATCTCCCGGTGCGCCTGCATGTGCTGGCGCACGCCTTCGGCGTCACCGAAGAAGCGCACGTGCGCGAGCTGGTTGACCTTGTTCGGGCCGATCGTGCGGACCCCTGCGTTCTTGCCGTACCAGGCAAGCTCGCCCTCCTGCGCCGCGAGGAATGCGACCCCGGCGCCGGCGAAGGTGATCTTCGAGGTCGAGGCGACCTGCCAGAACCGGTTGGGGTGGCCGGCGCTCGCGGCAGCTTCGAGCACGCCCGGCACCTTGGGGAAGTCCTCGACGAGCGTGTGGACGGCGTAGGCGTTGTCCCAGATCACGCGGAAATCGGGGGCGCCCGTCTCCATCTTCGCGAGCCGCTCGACGACATGATCGGACAGCGTGAGGCCCGTGGGGTTCGAGTAGATCGGGACCGCCCACATGCCCTTGACCGAAGGGTCCGCCGCGAGCCGCTCGACCTCGTCCATGTCCGGGCCCTCGGGACCCATCTCGACCGGCAGCATCTCGAAACCGAACTTCTCGGTGACGGCGAAGTGGCGGTCGTAGCCGGGGACCAGGCAGATCCACTTCCGGTCCTGATCCTCGATCCACGGCCGCGGCGAATCGGTGGTCCCGCACAGCAGCGCGAAGGAGATGAGGTCGTACATGACCGAGAGGCTCGCGTTGTCCTCGGCGTACAGCTGCTCCGGACGGACGTCGAGGAGCTCGGCGAAGATCGCACGCAGCTCCGGGAGGCCCTGGATGCCGCCGTAGTTGCGGACGTCGGTCTTCCCCGCCATGTGATCCCCGGGCTCGGGGAGGCCGAGGAGCCGTTCGGAGAGGTCGAGCTGGGCGGCCGAGGGCTTGCCGCGGGTGAGGTCGAGGCCGAGGCCCTTCGCCGCGATGGTCTCGTACTCGGCGGCGAGCTCGTTCTCGAGTGTCTCGAGTTCGGCTTCGGTGAGTTCGGACAGCGGACGGCGCTCGGTGCTGCTCATGGACTTTCGCTCCACTCCTCGGCGGCGGTTACGCCACCAGGTTAGCGCCTGTGGAAGTGGGCGGTGCGCCGGCCGGGATCGGCATCCGCGCGCGGCTGCGGAAAACGCCGAGAGAAAATTAAAGGGACCCCGCGCACCCGGCAGAGCCCGTTGACCCTTGCTGCCTTCCGGCCCTGGGGGAGTTCACAGGATGCGCGCCACGCGAGGTCCTGTAGAGAGGATACCGCACCGGCAGCGGGGCGAGCGAGTCGGCGGGCGACCGCCCCGGAACCCGCCTCGGCGCTGCCGCGCGGCCGTCCTGGTCACCTCGCCGTCCACACCCCGTGGGCTGCAGTTTGAAATGCGGTTGGTCGATTCAGTAGTGTTCTTCCCGGAGGATTCGCCTAGTGGCCTATGGCGCTCGCCTGGAACGCGGGTTGGGTTAACGCCCTCAGGGGTTCAAATCCCCTATCCTCCGCCAACGAGAAACGCCCCGGACATCGATTCGATGTCCGGGGCGTTTCTCGTGTGCTCCCGTTGTGTTCGGACTTCGCGCTAGAACGCCGGGAGAACCTCGCCGTTTGGCCAGGTCTTCTCGATGTAGTCGCGCACCTCATCGGAGTGCAGCAGCTCGTCGAGCTTCTTGAGGTGCTCGTTGTCCTTGTCGGCGGATCGCACCGCGAGGAAGTTCGCGTACGGGTTGTTCTCGCCGTCCTCGACGAGGATGCCGTCCTTGGTCGGCGAGAGGCCGGCCTCGAGGGCGTTGTTGCCGTTGATCACCGAGGCCTCGACGTCGGGGAGCGTGCGGGCGAGGGAGGCCGCATCGGCCTCGACGAACTCGAGGTGCTTGGGGTTCTCGGCCACGTCGTTGAGGGTCGCGGAGGACTCGTCGACTCCGTCGGCGAGCTTGAGCAGGCCCGCCTTCTGCAGGAGCGCGAGCGCACGGCCCTGGTTCGAGGGATCGTTGTTGACGCCAATCTTGGAGCCGTCGGCGATGTCCTTCGGATCCTTGATCTTGTCGGAGTACAGCGCGAACGGCTCGATGTGGATGCCCGAGTAGTGCGCGAGATCGTAGCCGCGGGAGGAGACCTCGGACTCGAAGTACGGCTCGTGCTGGAAGTAGTTCGCGTCGATCTCGCCGTCGTTGAGCTGCTGGTTCGGGACCGAGTAGTCGGTGGATTCGACCTTTTCGATCTCGAGGCCGGCATCGGCGGCGAGGTTGTCGGCGACGAACTGGATGATGTCGCCCTGCGGCACCGGCGAGACGCCGACCTTGAGCTTGGTCGTGCCGTTCGCGCCCTCGGAGCCGACGTCCTTGCTGTTGCCGATCAGTCCGCAGCCGGCCAGCGCGACGACGGCCACGGTGGCCGCCGCGAGCGCCTTGAGCGAGCGGCTCTTCTTCCCTGCCATGGGGGTTCTCCTTTTTTCTATTTGTGTAGTGGTTTGCGGCTAGCGGTGATCCACCCGGCGCGCAAGGGCGTCGCCGACAATCTGCACCACCGCGACAATCACCACGAGGAGCACGACGCACGCGATCATCGTGTCTGCCTGGTAGCGCTGGTAGCCGTAGTTGTAGGCGAGGGTGCCGAGCCCTCCGCCGCCGATCACGCCGGCCATGGCCGTGTACCCGATCAGGGTGACGACGGTGACCGTGAATCCCCCGACGATCCCGGGCAGCGCCTCGGGGACCAGCACGCGCCGCGTGATGTGCTTCGTCGAGGCGCCCATCATCTTCACGGCCTCGATCTTGCCCACGGAGACCTCGCGCAGGGCGTTCTCCACGATCCGCGCGAAGAACGGGACCGCGCCGACCGACAGCGGCACCACCGCGGCCTGCCAGCCGAGCGCGGTGCCGACGATGATCCTCGTAAACGGGATGAGCGCGATGATGAGCACGATGAACGGCACCGAGCGCCCGAGGTCGACGATGAGGCTGAGCACCCGGTAGGCCGCCGGCTTCGGGTACAGCCCCCGCGGCCCCAGGTTGTGCAGCCATACGCCGAGGGGCAGCCCGATGATCGCGACGACGATCGCGGTGCACAGCGTCATGAGGATCGTCTCGATAGTCGCGGGCAGAAGCTGGTTCTGGAAGACGGGGTTACCGAAGAAGCGCCCCTCCTCGGCGGCGAGGAGAGCCACCTGGTTGCCGGCGTCCGAGCCCGTTGCTGCGGCGAAAATGCTCATCGCTCCTCGGCTCCCTTCTCGGTGCTCTGGTTCTCTTTCTCGTCACTCGTCGTGACAGCGTCGGCCGCATCGCCGGCGGGGAGCACACGCGCCTGCGCACCCGTCTCGCGCGCGATCCGCGCGATCTCCTCTGCCTCGGCAGCCGAGCCCGAGCGCATGTGCAGGCGCCCGACCTGCGCACCGTGGAGCGTCTCCACGGTTCCCGCGGCGATCCGCGGCTCGTGACCTGCCTTGCCCAGGGCCGCGAGGAGCCCGGACAGGTCCTGGCGACCCTCGCCCTCCGCCGTCATGACTTCGACGAGAGGGCCCGACGCGGCGCGCGAGCCCGAATCGGAACCGGAATCGCCACGGCCGGCGGACGGCATGGGGATGAGCTCGGCGGCGAGGGGGGATTCGGTGTCGCGGATGACCTCGAGGAGCTGGCCGGTGCGTTCGATCCGGCCGTCGGCGAGGAGGGTCACGGAATCGCAGATCTCGCGGACCACGGACATTTCATGGGTGATGATGAGGACGGTGACCCCGAGGCGGTCGCGGATCTCGCGGACGAGATCGAGGATCTGCCGCGTGGTCGCGGAGTCGAGCGCGGAGGTCGGCTCGTCGCACAGGAGCACCGACGGGGAGGCGGCGAGGGCGCGCGCGATCCCCACGCGCTGGCGCTGCCCACCCGAGAGCTGTGCGGGATGGTTCTTGCGCCGCTCGGTGAGGCCGACGAGCTCGAGCAGCTCGTCGACGCGCTTCTTCCGCTCCGCCTTCGCCACGCCGGCAATCTCGAGCGGATGCTCGATGTTGCCTTCGGCGGTGCGCGAATCGAGGAGGTCGACGCCTTGCGAGACCATGCCGATGCGGCGGCGCGCGGCGGCGAGACGAGCCCCGCGCTCCTGGCCCATGTCGACGCCGTCGATCCGGACACTGCCGGAGCTCGCCGGGTCGAGCCCCGTGATGCAGCGGATGAGTGTCGACTTACCGGCGCCCGAGCGGCCGACGATGCCGTGGATCTCGCCCGCGGGTATCGACAGGTTCACCGCCTCGAGTGCCGTGACGCCGCCGGGATACACCTTCCCGACGTTTTCCAGCTCGATCATTTAGGGGCAGCTCCAGAACACATCGGGTACGGCGGGACGAATCCGGTCCGCGAATTCGCCGGTAGGCACCAAATCCTAGTCCGTGTTCCGAGGAAACCCTGAATTCCCGCACAGGTGAGAATCAGGACTCACCGTGAGTCGAAGGGCGGCGGTGCGAGCCCCGATCGTGCTGGGTGGCGCGGCGCGGTCGAAGCACGGGTGGCGCGGTGGGGCCGAAGCGGGGATGCGGCTGGGACGCCGCAGGGGCTCGGCGGGAGCGTCTCCCAGGCTACTCCTCGCCGTCGTAGATCGTCGCGCCGGCGGCCTCGGCGAGCCCGCCGATGGTCTTCGCGAGGCGGGTGTCCCGGACCGTGACACCGCCCACGTCGTGGCTCGACATGTCCACGGTGAGCTCGTTGTAGGACCACAGCACATCGGGGTGGTGCCCCGCGTTCTCGGCGGCCGCGGCGATCTTGTCGAACAGGCCGATCGCCGCTTCGGCGGAATCGCACTTGACAGAGTAGGTTAACGCGCCCTCGGTGTGGGCCCAGCCGGGGAGCTCGGCGAGGGCCTCGGAGATCTGGGAATCGGAGAGAACTGTCTTGTCGGCGGGATCACTCATGTGGACTATCCTCCCACGGTGTGAGCGGAGATGTGGACCCCCCGAAGCACGGCGCTGCCGCCGACTCGGCCGCCGGCGGCTCGGGTGCCGGCCGCTACGCCCCCTCCCCCAGCGGCGACCTCCACCTCGGCAATCTCCGCACCGCGGTTCTCGCCCACGCCTTCGCTCGGCGCAGCGGACGCGAGTTCCTCCTCCGCGTCGACGACCTCGACCCCCAGCGCTCCCGCGCCGACGTCGCCGAGCGCCAGCTCGCGGACCTCGGCTCTCTCGGCCTCCGCTGGGACCGGGCACCGGAATGGCAGTCACGGAACTACGAGCGCTACGAAGCAGCGCTCGCCGATCTCACCGCGCGCGGGCTCACCTACGAGTGCTTTTGCTCGCGCCGCGAAATCCTCGACGCGCCTCGCGCCCCGCATGCCCCGCCCGGGGCGTACCCGGGCACGTGCCGCTTCCTGACGCCGGACGAGCGCGAACGCAAGAGAGCCGAGCTGCCGCCGAACAAAGTGCCGGCGATCCGCGTCCTGGCGCAGCCGGCGGAGGCGGGGGAAGGGGAGGCGTACGCCGTCACGCATACGGTGTTCGACCTGGTCCAGGGGGAATTCGAGGGCGTCGTGGACGACCTCGTGCTGCGGCGCGGAGACGGCGCGTGGGCCTACAACCTCGCGGTCGTGGTCGACGACGCGGCGGCGGGGATCGACCAGGTCGTCCGCGGCGCCGACCTCCTCGATTCGGCGCCGCGCCAGGCGTGGCTCGCCGGGCTGCTCGGGCTGCCTGCCGTGGAATACGCGCACGTCCCGCTCGCCGTCGCCGCCGGCGGCGAGCGCCTCGCCAAGCGCGACGGCGGGCACACCCTCGCCGAGCTGCGCGAGCGCGGGATTCCCGTCGAGAGGGTTCTTGAGGCGTTCGCGGAGTCGGTCGGCGTGTCCGCCTCCGCCTCGACATCCGTCGAGGGGATCCTCGACGCGATCACCGCCGAGCTTGATCCGGAAGTGCTCTCCCCGGGCGGCGAATTCGGCGAGCCGTGGATCGTTCCGGAGTTCGCGTAACCTGATCGCCGCCGGGGTTGCCGAGTCAGACCGGGCTGCGCGGCAGGGATTGATTGCGGGATCTCGCCATCTCCACGCAATAATCGGTGCTCGTGACCAACAAGAACACAGACACAGAAGCCCCCTACGGGGCACCCACCACCAGCCCGGGGTCTGGGCAGCCGGTTCGCAGCGCTGCAGAGGCGGGATACTCCCGCCGCACGCGCCCCGAGCCGGCGTTCGCCTCCGCCCCCTCGTACACGCTCCTCACCGCGGTCGCCCTGTTTATCGGCGTCGGACTCATCTCGAACATCTCGGCCACCAAGGCCGTGCTCCTCTTCCCCGGCCTCCACCTCGACCTGGGGTTCCTGCAGCTCGACGGCCTCGTCACCGACGGCGCGTTCTTTCTCTTCCCCCTGGCCTACGTACTGGGCGACATCATCTCCGAGATCTGGGGCTTCCGCACCATGCGCCGCGTGGTCGCCATGGGCTTCGCCGTCCAGGTCCTTGCCTCGCTGTGCTTCACCATCGCCATGCATCTGCCGGCTCCCGATTTCTACGAGAACCAGGACGCCTTCTCCGCGGTGGTCGGCGTGGTCCCGCAGTTCCTCGCCGCCGGCCTCGTCGGCTATGTCGTGGGCGAGCTCATCAACTCGTACGTCATGGTGCGAATGAAGCGGATAACCGGCGAGCGCACCCTCTGGGCCCGCATGATCACCTCGACCGTGATCGGCGAATTCTTCGACACCCTCGTGTTCTGCACGATCGCCGCCTCGGCTCTCGGCATGACGATCGGCTCGGGCGACTACTGGAACTACACGATCATCGGCTTTGTGTGGAAGGTGCTCGTCGAGCTTCTCATCATGCCCCTCTCCTACGCCGTGATCGGCCGGATCAAGCGCTCCGAGCCCAGCTACCAGGAGTCGCTTCGCCGCTACGAAGCCGAGGTCGCGGGGCCCGCGTAATAGCGGCCCAGGAAATCCTCCTTGTAGGCGAGATACTCGCCGGTGCCGCGGGTGATGGCCGCGCGGATCTCGTCGACCATGCGGATGATGAACCGCACGTTGTGCAGGGTGCAGATCTGCGGCCCGACGAACTCCTTCGCCTTGAACATGTGGTGCAGGTATGCACGCGTGTACGCGGAGTCCACCGGGTGATCGCCCTCGGGATCGAGCGGGGAGAAATCCCTGCGGAACATCGCCTTGGTGATGTTGACCTTCCCCGAGCGCGTGTAGATCCCGCCGTGGCGCGCGAGGCGCGTGGGCGCGACACAGTCGAAGGTGTCCGCGCCGTTCTCGACGGCGGTGAACACGTCGTCGGGCTCGGAGATGCCGAGGAGGTGCCGGGGCTTCGAATCCGGCATCTCCTCGGTACACCATCCCACGATGGTCCCGAGGTTCTCCTTCTCCAGCGCGCCGCCGATGCCGAAACCACCGAAGCCGCGGCGCCCCTCCTGCTCGGCTTTATCGCTCATCTCGAGAAGGCCGTGGACGGCGCGGCGCCGCAGGTCCTCGTACTGCGCGCCTTGGATGACCCCCCACAGCGACTGCAGCGGCTTGCCCTCACGCTCGGCGGTGAGCCTGTTGTGTTCGTCGATGCAGCGCTGCGCCCAGCGCCGCGTGCGCTCGAGCGACTGTTCCTGGTAACCCCTCGTGTTCATGAGGGTGGTGAGCTCGTCGAACGCGAACATGATGTCCGCGCCGAGGCCATGTTGGATCTGCATGGAGACCTCGGGGGTAAAGCGGTGCGAGGAGCCGTCGAGGTGGGAGCGGAAGGTGACCCCTTCCTCGTCGACGTGCGCGAGGCGCTCCTTGTTCTTCCGGACCGCCGAATCGTCGGGAGTGCCCTTCGCCTCCATCTCGATGACCTTCTTGAATCCGACGCCGAGGCTCATGACCTGAAAGCCGCCGGAGTCCGTGTAGGTCGGGCCGGGCCAGTTCATGAACTCCCCGAGGCCGCCGGCGGCGTCGACGATGTCGTGCCCCGGCTGCAGGTACAGGTGGTAGGCGTTGGCGAGGACCGCCTGCGCGCCGGTCGAGGCCACCTGCTCCGGAAGCAGCGTCTTGACCGTCGCCTTCGTACCCACGGGGACAAAGGCCGGGGTCGCGATGTCCCCGTGCGGCGTGGCGATGACGCCCGCGCGGCCGCCCGCCGTCCCGGGGACCTCGAGCCGGGCGGCCTGCTCGAAGTACGGGCGCTCGGCGGACTGGGGCTCTACGGGCGTGGTCGACATGGCCACCATGATCCCACAGGACGGCGCAGGCTCCGGCCATCGCTGCTACCGCCTCGCGCGAGGGCCAACCACCGCCGTGGTGGCCCGTCTACCCCTCTCTAGTCCTGACGGCGGACGTATTCCTCCACCACGACGCCGGAGTCGAATGCTGCGCATCGAACTCGCGCCCAGCGTTCCGGCGCGTACGCCAATGGCCCCGCAGAAGCGAACAGCGGCTTGCCGGCGCCGAAGAGCACGGGATGCCGCTTGAGCACGAGCCTGTCGATCTCGCCGGCGAGCTGAGCCGCGAGGTCCGCGCCTCCGCACAGCCAGATGTCCCCGGACGTCGACTCCGCCTTGAGCCGTCGGACGCGACCTGCGGGGGCTTCGCGACAGAACTCCACGCCCTCGGCCGCGGCCTCGTCGAACACGCGGTGGGCGAAGACGATCTGTTCGAGGTGCCGGTACGGGCTGGGGGCGCCAGGAAGTCCGACGCCATAGGTATTGGCCCCCATGAGGACCGTTCCGAACCGCCCTTGGTCCTGGACTATGCCGAACTGCTCGGCGATGTGGGTGGGGACGGTCTCGCCGAACTCGGCGTTGATCGCGTCCATGTGGTCGCCGTCGAACACGAAGTCGCCGAACTCGTCGTCCGGGCCCGCGATGTAGCCGTCGACGCTCACCGCGACGAAGTACACGAGTTCTCGCATGGTTCCTCCAACCATTGACCCACCCAACCACAACTGTCGTAGTGCTTGCGAGAGTACGACAACTGTCGTGGTCTTGTCTAGGGTGAAGCCATGGCAAAGAATTCGGAACGCAGGCGGGCGCTCGCCGACGCCGGGCTGCACGTGCTCGCGAGAGAGGGGGCACGCGGTCTCACGCATCGCGCCGTCGACGCGGAGGCCGGGGTGCCCACGGGGACGAGTTCGAACTATTTCCGTAACCGCGACGCGCTCCTGCGTGGGCTCGTCGAGCGGATCACCGAACGGCTCGCGCCCAGCGAGGAGTTCCTCGCGGAGAGGCGCGGCCTCCCGCCCTCCAGGGAACTCTTCGCGGAATACGTCCGCTCGATCGTCGACAGGCTCCTCGGCGAGCGCGAGGTGACGATCGCGCTCTTCGAGCTCCGCCTGGAGAGCATCCGCCGCCCCGAGGTCTC
>NZ_DAINST010000078.1:1421-2355 GCF_036741115.1 Dietzia sp. | reverse complement strand
GGGGTCGATCGTCGAGTGGCGGCGGCGGGGTTTCGACGGCGACGTCGAGTTCAACTCCAGCGCCGGGCTTCCCGGCGGACGGAGCGATATCGCCCTCTTCCACTACGCGATAGACGGCTTCCTCTTCGACCGCCTCACCGGGGCGATCGAGCCCGGCCGGTCAACGAACGAGGTCGTCGACGCCCTCGTCGATCGTCTCCTCCCGCGCTGAAGGCGAAGAGAATAAATGAGAAGAGCCGGCCCCCGCTCTCGCGGGGACCGGCTCTCTACCGGCGGTGGCGAAGGGACATAACCCTGCCGCCGCATACTCGCAGGTAGTGGGGTTAACGATAACCCATCCAGGAAGCGCGTGGGGAATCCGTAGGGAATCGGCCCCAATTCGGCAAGTAAAAAAGCCTCGGTTCCGCTGGCCGACAGAACACTGCCACCGGCTCCGTCCCGGTTCCCATGACAGTGCGGGGCGAGCCCGTGGCACACGCCCCGAGCACCCAGGTCGCAGACTCCGCTAGCGGAGGGAACACATCGATCACGCCGACAGTCGGCGTGATCGGGAGACTCGCACCCTGGGCGCGTAGCTCCGCGAGGAGGTCGCCGTGCACCCCAGAGAGGAAGGCGTAGCGCCCAGCCCAATGGACTGCACCATCCCGACCGCCTGTCGCTGGGCGCCCAAGTTGGAAAACTCTCCGGCAAGGACTGTCAGCGCCGACTATTGGGGTCGCGCCAAGAGCGTTATCAAGCGCATGTACCAAACAGCAGTCTGCACGCTCGTGCCGTGTTCGGTTCCGGATATAGACCGCACGGCTGCCGAAACTCGGAGAATCCTTAAGCCAACGGCTCTTCTAGTGTTCCTTGAAAACCGCGTAGATGCTAACCCGCCAAGATCCCCCCAATATCTCCTTACCATCACTCACAGCAATTACCGATTTTCTCAATG
>NZ_DAINST010000078.1:0-1411 GCF_036741115.1 Dietzia sp. | reverse complement strand
GCTTCTGGGGCGAGGTCGATGCGTCGCAACAGCTGTGCGTTGAGCGCGACGACGACGGTCGACAACGACATGAGGATAGCGCCGACCGACATCGGCATGACGAATCCGATGGGTGCGAGGACACCGGCCGCGAGAGGCACGGAGATCAAGTTGTAGCCGGCCGCCCACCACAGGTTCTGCTTCATCTTGCGGAATGCAGCAGCAGAAAGCTGGATGACCGACAGGACGCTGCGCGGGTCGGAGCTGGCCAGGATGACACCGGCGGAGGCGATGGCAACGTCGGTGCCGGCCCCGACGGCAATCCCGACGTCGGCTTGAGCCAGGGCGGGCGCGTCGTTGACGCCGTCGCCGACCATGGCGACCTTCTTGCCCTCGTCTTGGAGGCTGGCAACCTTTGCGGACTTGTCTTCGGGGTGGACTCCGGCGAAGACGCGGTCGATGCCGAGCTCCCGGCCGACCTTGTTTGCTACCGCCTCGGCGTCGCCGGTGATCATCACGACCTCGACGCCCAGCTCATGTAGTGCATCGACGGCGTCCCCGGATTCTGGACGGACCTCGTCGGCAAGTTTGAGACCGCCGATCACTGTGCCGTCGCGGAGGACGTGGAGGATGATTGCTCCCTCGGCCTTCCAAGCATCGGCTGCGTTGATTTCGTCTTGCCCGGTTTCTTCGAGCAGCCGGGGCCCGCCCACACGGATTTCCTGGCCTGCCACGGTCGCAGTGACCCCGACTGCCGGCGAGGAGGAGAATCCGGTCGCTGGTTCGAGGTCAATGCTCTGCTCGTTGGAGGCGTGGACGATGGCCCTAGCGAGAGGATGCTCACTGTCGGCCTCCGCGGCCGCAGCCAGGGCAAGCACCTGGTCGGCGTCAATGTCACCGGTCGGTTCAACGCCGGTAACGGTGGGCTCGCCCCGGGTCAGGGTCCCGGTCTTGTCGAAGAACACGGCGTCTACCTGTCGCATGGACTCCAGCGCCAGGCGGTCCTTGACCAGCACGCCACCTCTGGCGGCGCGCTCGGTCGCAATGGCGACGACCAGGGGAATCGCCAGGCCCAAGGCGTGGGGACAGGCGATGACGAGCACGGTAATGACGCGGACGACCGCGTCGTCGGGTCTCCCGACCAGCGTCCAGACGACGGCAGTGATGAGAGCGGCTCCAAGAGCGAACCAGAACAGCAAGGCGGCGGCCTTGTCTGCGATGCGCTGAGCGCGAGACGAGGAGCCCTGGGCCTCGGCGACCAGCCGATTGATCCCGGCAAGCGCAGTGTCATCACCGGTGGCGGTGATCTCCACCCGCAGGCCGGAGTCGGTGGCCACGGTGCCCGCAGTGACCGCGTCGCCCTCTCCGCGGGTGACCGGGTGCGACTCGCCGGTGATCATCGATTCGTCCATTTCGGCACGGCCGTCGACGA
>NZ_DAINST010000077.1:9492-13276 GCF_036741115.1 Dietzia sp. | reverse complement strand
AGGTGCGGTCCAGCGTGACGCCGCGATCCTCGAAGAGCTTCGCCATGACGCGGTGCGTGATGGTGGCGCCGACCTGCGACTTGATGTCGTCGCCGACGATCGGGACGCCCGCGGTGCGGAACTTCTCGGCCCACTCGGGGTCCGAGGCGATGAACACGGGGAGCGCGTTGACGAATGCCACGCCGGCGTCGATGGCGCACTGCGCGTAGAACTTGTCGGCCTCCTCCGAGCCCACGGGGAGGTAGGAGACGAGCACGTCGACCTCGGCCGCGCGGAGCGCCTCGACCACGTCGACCGCCTCGGCGTCGGACTCCTCGATGGTCTCGCGGTAGTACTTGCCGAGGCCATCGAGGGTCGGGCCGCGCTGCACGGAGACGCCGGTGGGCGGCACGTCGGAGATCTTGATGGTGTTGTTCTCGGAGGCGAAGATCGCCTCGGAGAGGTCCATGCCGACCTTCTTGCCGTCCACGTCGAACGCGGCGACGAACTCGACGTCGGAGACGTGGTAGTCGCCGAAGGTCACGTGCATGAGGCCCGGGACCTTGTCGTTCGCCGAGGCGTCCTTGTAGTACTCGACGCCCTGCACCAGCGACGAAGCGCAGTTACCGACGCCGACGATCGCGACGCGCACCTTGCTATTGCCCATTTCGTGTATCTCCTTCGGAAACATCCTGGGTTCGAACAGTGTTGTTGTTGGTCTTGTCCCGCTCCGCACCCTCTTCGGGTGCGGCTCCGTCCGCGGCTGTCTCGCCGGCGATCAGCTCGTTGATCCACCGCAGCTCCCTCTCGCTCGATTCGAGCCCGAGGAGTGTGAGCTGCCGCGTGTACCGACCGACTCTCGTGCCGTCCGCGGTGCTTGCCGCGCCGCGCTGTTCCTCCCGCCGGGCCTCGAGGACCCTGCGGCGCCCTTCGAGAACGCGCAGCCTCGCGGCATGCGGCGTCCGATCGAACAGCGCGAGGTGAACGCCGAAGCCGTCGTCGCCAAACCCTCCGGGAGCCGGCTCCGCCAGCATCCTCTCGAGTTCCGCGCCGCCCGCCTCGGTGAGCCGGTACGGCTTCTTGTTCTTCTTGCCCCTGCCCGTTGCGGGCACCAGGGCGCGGCCGCCCTGTGGGGATGACGGCGGAGCCTCCTCGATCAACCCGGCGCTGCGCAGTTTGCGGAGTGTCGGGTAGAGCGAGCCGAACGAGACGGTACGGATCGTGCCGTACATCTCGGACAGGCGCTTGCGGAGCTCGTAGCCGTGCATGGGACCTTCATCGAGGAGACCGAGCACCGCGAGATCGAGCATGCGTGTACCCCTTCCCTCGAATCGAAAGCCCTGCGCCGCTACGGGACTCGCGCCGAGCGTGCCGCCGTGGAACCGTGTGGTGTTCCGCCGAACGGAGACGGAATTTCACTTGGCGTCGATAACCGTACACCTCCACGATGTATCGGCGCGATATAGCCACGCGTGATCTCGCTCGCATATATCGGACACGGCCCGGGGGAAGGGGCCCGACGGTCCCCGGCGGTGGACGGCGCCCGAGGAATAACATCGCTGCATGAATGGAAAGAGCGGGGGCCCTGAGCGCGGAGCGCAGGTAGATCCGGCGCGGGTAGATCCGGCACAGGAAGAGGCGGGGCGGGTAGAGCCGGGGCGGAAAGAACCGGTGGGGAAAGAACCTTCGCGGGTAGAACCGGGGCAGGGCGAGCGTGACCGGGACCGGGATTTGGACCGGAGACAAGACATAGACCGGGGCCAGGACCGAGACCGGGGCCGGGAGCGGGACCTCGACCGAGCCCGAGGCCGGGACACGGACGGGCCCCGGGGCGCCGAGGCGCGTAGGGGACTGGCGGAGCTCCGCCCCCGCCAGGCGCACCTGCCGTATCCGATAGTGCTGGGGGCCTGGTGGTCGGCGTGCGCGCTGCTCATCGCCGGAGGACTGTGGCTGCTCGGGAAGGTCGTCGGCAGCGTGCCGGTCGTCGTCATCCCCATAGCCGTGTCCGTCCTCCTGTCGGCCATGCTCTTCCCCGTGGTCGGGTTCCTGCAGAGGCGGCTGCGCTTCCCGCGGCTGCTCGCAGCGCTGTCGACGGTGCTCGCCCTGCTCGCGATCATCATCGGCGGGATCGCGCTGATCACCCAACAGGTCGCCGCGGACTACCCGTCGCTCCGGGACAAGGCCTCGGCGGGCGTCGACCAGATCCTCGGCTGGCTCGACAAGGGGCCGCTCGGCCTGGGCAAGACCCAGCTCGATGGCGCCGTGACCAAGGCGCAGGCCGCTCTGTCGGCGCATTCGAGCGACCTCGCCTCCAGTGCGGTCAAGGTGGGCGGGCACGCGGTCGACTCCGTCGCCGGGCTCTTCATCTGCCTCATCGCCCTGTTCTTCTTCCTCTATCAGGGCCGCGCGCTGTGGCTCTTCCTCGTCGGGCTCGCGCCGAAGGCAGCGCGCCACAGGATCGACGAGGCCGGGCGCCGAGGCTGGGTGAGCCTCGGCGCGTTCGCGCACACCCAGGCGCTCGTCGCGGCGATCAACGCGGCATGCGTGGGCATCGGCGCGGCGATCCTCGGGGTGCCGTTCGCCCTGCCCATCGCGGTCGTCGTGTTCCTCGCCTCGTTCATCCCCATCGTCGGCGCGCTCGTGTCCGGGGCGCTGCCGGCGCTCATCGCGCTCGTGGAGAACGGGCTGTGGACTGCGGTGATCATGGTGGTCATCGTCGTGATCGTCCATCAGATCGAGACCCACGTGCTCCAGCCATTCCTCATGGGCCACGCCGTGGCGCTGCACCCGCTCGTCGTGATCATCATCGTCGCCGCCGGCACCTACCTCTTCGGGCTCGCGGGCGCGCTCTTCGCGGTGCCGCTCGCGGCGACGGCGAACGCGTCGGTCCGCTATCTCGTAGGCCACGACATGTTCCCTGCGCTCGACGATGTCCCAGGTCCTGCGATGGCCGGAACGGGCAGTGAAGAGGCAGACCGAGGCGGCGCCGGCGACGCAGACGAAGGCGGCGGCGACGGCGGCAGCGGCGGCCGGAGCGAAAGTGGCAACGACGCCGACGACGGCCCGGCTTCCGGGCAAGCCCCGCGGGGAACCGGGGACCGGGCCACGACGTAATGTCGAAGGCAATGGACGAGCGGCACGCGAGCTCGGGCGAGATCAAGCTCGACCCGACCGAACCGAAGCGGGTTATCGACTACTCGCTGCGCCGTCGTGCCTCCCTCGAGGCGCTCTCCTCCGGAGAGGCCGCCCTTGAGGAGGTCTGCGACGCGGACCGCTACCTCCTGCGCGCCGCGGAGTTCCACGGCGTGCCGGGCACCGTGCCGTGCCCGGTGTGCCGCAAGGACAACCTGGTCACCGTCAAATGGGTGTACGGCAACTCGATCGGCGACGCCGCGGGCTCCGCGCGTACGGACGAGGAGATCGAGGAGCTCGCGCGCGTGCACGACGAATTCACTGTCCACGTCGTCGAGGTGTGTCGCTCCTGCCGCTGGAACCACCTCATCGAGAGCTACGACGTGGGTTGGCCCGCCGGCCTGGCGGCGAAGATCCGCCGCGCCGGCAAACTCCGCGGGCAGGCCTGAGCGGGCCCGACCCGGCCACAATTCCTACCTTCGTTCCGCTGCTTGCGGCTTGGTTGTGGTTCTGTGCACGATAATGCGCGACAATGGAAGCTCTACGTGGCGTTCGAACGTGAGATCCCAGCGGCCCATCCGGCGCTGAAGGTCCGCGGACACAGGGCCCACGTGATCGAGCGGGGGTAATCCCGCCCGAACGCGCGTCCCGGCGAGTACGGGCACGCGTGGGC
>NZ_DAINST010000077.1:957-9482 GCF_036741115.1 Dietzia sp. | reverse complement strand
GAGGTGCATGGGCCAGGAAACCAACAGGAGCGAGAAGCCGGGATCGGACGATTCCGGCGGGCGCGCCTCGCGCGCCACGCGTGCTGCGACGCGGAAGGAGGAGGCCCGGAGCTTCTTCGGCCGCCACCCCTTCCTCGGCACGCTGGCCGTGCTGGTCGTGATCTTCGTGGTGATCCCCGTGATCATCGTCGCGATCATGTACCAGCGCCAGGACATCCCCACACCGGACTCGGTGCAGGCCAACCAGGTCTCGGAGATGTACTACGGCGACGATTCGACGCTCATGGGCCGCATCGTGCCGCCGGAGGGCAACCGCACGAACGTCAAGATCGACGACATCCCGGTCCACGTGCGCAACGCCGTCGTGGCCGCCGAGGACCGTACGTTCTACTCGAACCAGGGCTTCGACCCGATGGGCATCGCCCGCGCCGCGATGGGCCAGGTGACCGGCAAGTCCACCGCCGGCGGCGGTTCGACGATCACCCAGCAGTACGTCAAGAACACGCTGGTGGGCGACGAGGTCTCCTATAAGCGCAAGGCCAAGGAGATCCTCATCGCCGCGAAGATGACCTCCTCGTGGTCCAAGGACCAGATCCTCGAGTCGTACCTCAACACCATCTACTTCGGCCGCGGTGCGTACGGCATCGACGCCGCCGCGCAGTCGTACTTCAACAAGCCCGTGGGTGCGCTCACGGTGTCCGAGGGCGCGCTCCTCGCGGGGATGATCCAGTCGCCGTCCGCGCTGGATCCCGTGGGCAACCGCCCGGCAGCCGAGCAGCGCTGGAACTACGTGCTCGACGGGATGGTCGACATGGGCGGCCTCCCCGCCGAGGAGCGCGCCAAGGCGCAGTTTCCCTCCGTGGTCGAGGACGCGGCGCCGCTGCAGCAAAACGTCGGTCCGCCGTCAAACGGCCCGATCCGCCGCCAGGTGCTCGCCGAGCTCACGAATTCGGGCATCTCCGAGGACATGATCAACACCCGGGGCCTGCGGATTATCACGACCATCGATCCCAAGGTCCAGCAGAGCGTGCTCTCCTCGGTCGACGAGGTGATGAGCTACCAGCCGGAGAGCAACAAGTCCGCGGCGGTCTCGGTCGATCCGAGGACCGGCGCCGTCAAGGGCTACTTCGGCGGTAACGACGCCGAGGGCTGGGACTACGCGAACGCGCCGCTGCAGACCGGCTCGACGTTCAAGATCTTCGCGCTGGCCGCGGCGCTCGATCAGGGCATCCCCCTCACACAGCAGGTCTCCTCCGCGCCGGTGACGTCGGGCAACATCACCATCAACAACTCCGAGGGCACGTCGTGCGGCACCTGCTCGATCGCCCAGGCGCTCAAGCAGTCGCTCAACACGTCCTTTATCCGCCTGCAGACGATGCTCAAGAACGGACCGCAGGACACCGCCGACATGGCGCACAAGGCAGGCATCCCCGAGCACATCCCGGGCCTGCCGAGCGAGACGCTGTCCGAGGACGGCGGCACGCCGTACGAAGGCGTCGTGCTCGGCCAGTACCCGGTCCGCACGTTGGACATGGCGACCGGCCTCGCGACCTTCGCCGACTCGGGCATGTACCACCCGACGCACTTCGTGCAGAAGGTCATCGCCTCCGACGGCGAGGTGCTCCTCGACAACAGCGCGCCCGAGGGCGAGCAGCGGATCGACGAGGACGTGGCGAACAACCTGATCTCCGCGATGGGGCCGATCGCCTCCTACTCGCGCGGGCACTCGCTCGCCGGCGGGCGCGCCTCGGCGGCGAAGTCCGGTACCGCGCAGCTTCTCGACACCGGCAACAACAAGGACGCGTGGTTCATCGGCGCGACGCCGTCGCTCGCGACGGCCGTGTGGATGGGCACCGGCGCGAACGAGCCGCTGTTCTCCGGCGGGACCGGCGGATCGATGTACGGAAACATGGACCCGGCGGACATCTGGAAGTCGATCATGGACCGCTCCCTCGAGGGCACCGACTACGAGACGTTCCCGGACCCCGGGTACATCGGCGGCCAGGCCGGAGCCCCGTCGTATGACACCGGCAACACCAGTTCTGCCGAGGGCGGTGGCGGCGGTGGGACCACGACCGGCGGCGGCACCGGATACGGGACCGGCGGCGGCACGACCGGAACCGGTACCGGTGGCGGCGCGACCCAGCAGGAGACGCAGTCCGCGCCGACTCAGCAGCAGGGCGGGGGAGGCGGCGGCCAGTCCCCGCAGGCGCCCGCTGATGAGTTCCAGAATCAGGTCAACGACTTCCTCGACGGCCTGGGCCTCGACGCCGGTGGTGGTGGCGGCGGGGGCGGACAGCCCGCGCCGGCACCCCAGCCCGGCGGCTGACGCGCCGCATGAGGGCGAGCGCGCGGTTCGCGCGCGGTGAGAACGAGAGGACGGACCCGGCCGATGGCCGGGTCCGTCCCGCATTTGCCGGGGCACGTCCCGGGCACACTCCCGGCCCGGTCGGATAACGTAACCGACGTGACTGATGGCGATCCTCGACCAGGTTCCGGGACCGGTTCTGCGCCCGGCTCCGGGCCCTCCCCCGCAGCGGGCGCCGCGCCGGATCCCGACCGCGCGTACCGCTCCCCCCGGGCGCTGGCCCCCGACGAGTCTTCGCTCGCCCCGGAGGAGCGGCACCGCCCGGGTGACGGCCCCTTGCTGCCGGTCGCGGAGGCGTGGGGCGGGCCGCTCGGGAAGCACGCGGTGGTCGGTCGCCAACGGTGGGTCACGCCGCTGCGGGTGGTGCTGCTGTTCGCCGTCATCTTCCTGGCTTTCGGGTTCTTCTCCAAGGCCGGCTGCCTCGAGACCACCCACCCCACGGACGGCAGCGAGCCGAGCCTCATGTGGGACGGGCGGCAGTACTACAAGGCGTGCTACGCGGACCCGATCCCGCTGTGGGGCGTCGAGGGGCTCTCGCAGGGCGCGTTTCCGTACAAGTTCGGCTGGGTCGAAGGCGAGGGCGCAGACCAGATCACGCGGTACATGGAGTACCCGGTGCTCACGGGCCTGTGGCAGTACGCGTCCGCGCAGGTCGCGCTCGGCTGGGATCACCTGCAGCACATGGGTGCGCTGCCGGGCCCGATCCCGGTGATCAAGTACTTCTCCGTCGTGGTCGTCGGCATGGCGTTCTTCTGGCTCCTAGCCGTGTGGGCCACGTACCGATCGACGGGGCGCAGGCCGTGGGACACGCTGTTCATGGCGGCGAGTCCGCTGGTGATCTTCCAGGCGTTCACCAATTTCGACGCCATGGCGGTGGCCGCCTCGGCGCTCGCGCTGATGTTCTGGTCGCGCCGCATGCCGAAGTGGGCGGGCTTCGCGATCGGCATCGGCGTCGCGATGAAGCTCTACCCGCTGTTCCTCTTCGGCGCCCTCCTGGTGGTCGCGCTGCGGGCGCGAAAATACGTCGACCTGTTGTGGGCCATATGCGTCGCGGTGCTCACGTGGTCCGTCGTCAACCTGCCGATCGCCCTGCTCTTCCCCGAGGGGTGGCGGGAGTTCTTCCGGCTCAACAACGACCGCCCGCAGAACCCGGAATCGATTTATGCCGCCATTTCGGGTTTGACGTCGTGGGGCGGCTTCGACGCGCCCGGCGAGATCCCGTCGACCCTCAATACCGTCTCTCTCGTGCTGTTCGCGGCGGGCTGCGTGGGAGTCCTGGCCATCGGGTTGACGGCGCGGAAGACCCCGCGGATCGCGCAGCTCGCGTTCCTTATTGTGGCGATCTTCCTGCTCACCAACAAGGTGTGGAGCCCGCAGTATTCTCTGTGGCTCGTGCCGCTCGCGGTGCTCGCGATCCCGCGGGCGCGGGTGCTGCTGCCGTGGATGGTGTTCGACGCACTGCTGTGGGTCGCGCACATGTCGTATTTCGCGGGGACGGAGTCAAAGGGGCTCAATCCCGAGTGGTTCCACCTGTTGGTGCTCATCCGCGATGGGCTCGTGGTGTACGTGTGCGCGGCGATCGTGTGGGAGATCTACCGGCCGTCGCGGGATCTCGTGCGGCGCTGGCACGCGGACCTGCCGGGCGGGGATCCGCTGCTCGGGACGCTGGCGCCGGGCGGGGGTGATGGCGGTGATGCCGATGCTGCGGTGCGCGAATCCTTTGACGTGTCGGGGGAGTTCGGCGGCAGAGCTCCGGTGGCGCCGCGGCGTCGGCCGGTAGTGGCTCGGGCGGACGGGGCGGCCGGGGCGCGGGCTAAGACGACCGGGGGGCGGGCGAAGACGACAGCACGGTCAACGGCAGAGCAGAAGGCAGCAGGCGATGAGTAACTTTGAGATGTTCATGATGTGGCTGGGGATCTTCCTCGGCTTCGTCTGCCTGGTGGTTGCCGCCGGCGGATATCGCATGGGCTGGTCGAAGCGAGCGTGGGTGGGGACCATCGTCCTGGCGGTCGTGTTTCTCACGGTGTTTCCGATCATCGCGGCGTTGACGATGGGGCTCAGCCAGGGCTGATTGCCGGCGCGAGGCGGGCGATGTCGCGGACCGCGTTCCCGCGGCCTGCGGCCCGCACGGCGCTTCGCCAGGCGCATCGAGCCCGCGTGCTGCGCCATGCGCGTCGAGCCCACGGCCCGCGCGTGTTGTGCCAGGCGCGTTTCACACCCTTTGGTCGTGATTCACGCCTTCTCCGACCGCTATAGGGGTGTGATTCGGAGGAAACGGCGTGAAACGCACGCGGTGGGGCTCGGCCGGTGCTGCGCGAAATCCAATCGGCGGTGCCCGGTGGCCGGTGGGGCTCGGGCTGTGGTGCTCGGCGGATGCAGCGCTGGATCCTAGCGATAGGGCGCCGCCAGGGGGTCCAGAGGACCGGGGCGATCGCGTGGGCCAGGGGAAATTAGGCCCGTCCGGCGTCATGCGGATAAGCTTGACCAGTTGCTGACGCGACGACCCTCCTGCCGCGGTACCTGCTGCGGCCGAAAACCAAGACCATAGGAGGTGATGAGGTCCCGTGCGTCAATACGAAATGATGATCATCCTCGATCCCAGTCTCGACGAGCGCACCGTTGCCCCGTCCCTGGATACGTTCCTCAACGTAATCCGCAAGGACGGCGGCTCGGTCGACAAGGTCGATGTGTGGGGTAAGCGCCGTCTCGCCTACGAGATCGACAAGAAGAACGAGGGCATCTACGCCGTCGTCGATCTCAAGGCCGAGCCGGACTCCGTCAAGGAGCTCGACCGCCAGCTCGGACTCAACGAGTCCGTCCTGCGCACCAAGGTCCTCCGCACGGACGCGTAGTTTCGCTACGCAGACCGTGGTTCCCGGGCGCGAAAAGCCCGTAATCTAGGCGCGAACGCAAATCCGGCACTTCAAGGAGCGAGGCATATGGCAGGCGAAACCGTAATCACCGTCGTGGGCAACATGGTTGCCGACCCGGAGCTGCGGTTCACGCCGTCCGGTGCGGCGGTGGCGAACTTCCGTATCGCCTCGACTCCTCGGCGCTTCAACCAGCAGACGAACCAGTGGGAGGACGGCGAAGCGCTGTTCCTTACCTGCAATGTCTGGCGGCAGGCCGCGGAGAACGTGGCCGAGTCCCTGCAGCGTGGCATGCGTGTCATCGTGCAGGGTCGCCTCCGGCAGCGGTCCTTCGAGACCCGCGAGGGCGAGAAGCGCACGGTGTTCGAGCTCGAGGTCGACGAGGTCGGTCCCGCCCTCAAGTACGCCACGGCGAAGGTTGCCCGCACTCCTCGCGAGGGCGGCGGCTTCGGTGGCGGCCAGCAGGGGGGCGGCCAGGGCGGCTTCGGCGGGAACCAGGGTCAGGGAAACCAGGGCGGCTTCGGCGGCCAGCAGGGGGGCGGCCAGGGTGGCTTCGGCAACTCCGGTGGCCAGGGCCGCGGGCAGAACGACGACCCGTGGGGCAGCGCCCCGCAGGCCGGCGGTTTCGGCGGCGGGGACGACGAGCCCCCGTTCTAGGTCGCAGCGATTCCGGCCTGCTGCGGGCGAGCGCCCTCCGGGCCCGCGCCTCGCGACCGGCCCGGAACGCCCGAAAGCCACGCCCACCCACCTACGGCGCCGCCTCCCGCGCGCCGCGTCAATTCCACACACTCATGAGCAATGACCTCGCGGACCGCCCACCAGCGGCGGCGGGGGAAAGAAAGGTTAAGGATCATGAAGCTGATCCTCACCGCCGACGTCGACAACCTCGGTGCGCCGGGCGACATCGTCGAGGTCAAGGGCGGTTACGGACGTAACTTCCTGCTCCCGCGCGGCCTGGCCATCGTGGCCACGCCGGGTGCGGAGCGACAGATCGAGACCATCCAGCGGGTCCAGGCGGAGCGCGAGGTGCGCGATGCCGAGCACGCCAACGAGCTCAAGCAGAAGCTCGAGAGCCTCTCGGACGTCAAGGTCGCAGTCAAGGCCTCGGAGTCCGGCAAGCTCTTCGGTTCCGTGACCGCCGGCGATGTCGCCGACGCGATCCGCACCTCGGGTGGCCCGAAGCTCGACAAGCGCAACGTCGCGCTGCCCAAGGAGCACATCAAGAACCCGGGCAATCACAAGGCGACCGTGTCCCTCGGCCATGGCGTCGAGGCGATCGTCGCCGTCGAGGTCGTCGCGCAGTAGTTCCTCGCCCGGCAGAGCGTCTCGCCTCATGGGTCTGACGCCGTAGGGGCCTGGTGCCCCTGGGCAGTTCTTCGCAGAGCCCGCCACCGCAATTCGCGGTGGCGGGCTCTTGCGCGTCTGTGCGGCGGTGCGGCTGCGGAAAAGGGGACGGGCGCCGGCTGACGGCGACCTTCCCTTTGCCCCGCCTGCTACCCCGCGATAGCCCGTGTCCCACACGGGTTGCCGCGTCGGTCCAGGGCCGATCCGGTATGCACAGCCCCTGTGGATAACTCGGCCCGTAATCCCCGAACCGCGGGTGTATAACACGGAACGCAGAGTGAAATCGAGGGAAACCGGGACTTCCGGGAGGTTAGAGAAGGTAAAGAATTCACACCGCCTCTGACCTGCGAAAACTCTCTGACCAGTACTTTTCCGGCAACGCGCAAAGCTTATCCACTGCTTGTCCACACCCACGCCGGTAAATCCCGAGGTAACGGGGTAGTTGTCCACAGTTGTCCACAGGTGGTCACTCGCGATTGTTGATAACCCTGTGGATAAACTCCGCGAGCGGGAGCGCGATTTGCCGTGGATCGATCGCCGTCACCGAGCGGGAGCCCGACCCGCAGCCACCTGCACCGACCTCGCCCGGCGCCAGGATTGTCGGGCCGATCCACTAGACTTAGCAAGGATCGCAACACACGGAGGCGCGAAAATGGCGGCAGAATTCGAGCGGGAGGCCGGCGGCTTTCCGTCGGACTCGGACGCCCCTCCGGAGGAGCAGTTCGGCCGGGTCCCACCGCAGGATCAGACGGCCGAGCAGTCCGTGCTCGGCGGAATGCTCATGTCGAAGGACGCGATCGCAGACGTGGTCGAGGTCCTCGGGCCGGGCGATTTCTACAAGCCCGCGCACCAGGCTATCTACGACGTGGTCTTGGACCTCTACGCCCGCGGCGAGCCGGCCGACCCCGTCACGGTGGCGGCGGAGCTCGACCGCAAGGGGGAGCTCAAGCGAGCCGGCGGCGCGCCCTACATCCACACGCTAGTGTCCACGGTGCCCACGGCCGCGAACGCCGGGTATTACGCGCGGATCGTCTCGGAGAAGGCGGTGCTGCGGCGGCTGGTCGATGCCGGCACGCGAATCGTGCAGTACGGCTACTCGGGGGACGGCCAGGAGGTCGATGAGATCGTCGATCGCGCGCAGGCGGAGATCTTCGAGGTCACCGAGCGGCGCACGTCCGAGGACTACGTGGCGCTGTCGGAGCTGCTCCAGCCCACGATGGACGAGATGGACGAGATCCAGGAGGCCGGCGGCGTGGCCTCCGGCGTGCCCACGGGTTTCCACGATCTCGACGAGAAGATCTCGGGCCTGCGCGGCGGGCAGATGATCATTATCGCCGCCCGCCCCGGCGTGGGTAAGGCCCTCGCGCTCGATACGCCGATTCCCGTCTCCTTGGGGGATGACGGCGCAGTTTCTAGTTTTGTAGAGCTCGGCTCGCTGGCTGTCGGGGATACGGTGCTGTCCTCTTCCGGCGCGCCCACGGAGGTCGTGGCGCTCTCGGAGATCTGGACGGAGCGGCCGTGTCTGCGGCTCGTGTTCTCGGACGGCGCGGAGATCGTCGCCGATGCCGAACACGAGTGGGTCGTGGAGTTCGGCGGTACGAGCCAGACGATGACCACCAAGTCGCTCGAAACGATGCTCATGGTCGCCGAGGCCGGGGTCATGGTCCCGGAGTCTTCCGACCGCGGGGCGGCGCCGCGGCTGATTATCGATGTCCGCCCGGCCGAGTCGGTCCCGGTGCGTTGCATCGAGGTCGCGGCCGCGGACCACCTGTATCTCGCCGGTCCAACTGCGGTGCCGACCCACAACTCGACCATCGGCCTCGACATCATGCGGTCCGCCTCCATCCAGCACGGGATGGCATCCGTCGTGTTCTCCCTGGAGATGAGCCGCACCGAGATCGTGATGCGCCTGATGAGCGCCGAGGCGGAGGTCAAGCTCGCCT
>NZ_DAINST010000077.1:0-947 GCF_036741115.1 Dietzia sp. | reverse complement strand
GCGCGGTGGTTCGCTCACGGACCAGGACTGGGCGCAGATGGCGAAGCGGCTCGGCGAGATCGAGACGGCTCCGCTGTTTATCGACGACTCGCCGAACATGACGATGATGGAGATCCGCGCGAAGGCGCGGCGGCTCAAGCAGCAGTACGATCTGCGGCTCATCGTGGTCGACTATCTGCAGCTGATGACCTCCGGCAAGAAGGTCGAGTCCCGCCAGCAGGAGGTGTCGGAGTTCTCCCGTTCGCTGAAGCTGCTGGCGAAGGAACTCGACGTTCCGCTGATCGCGATCTCGCAGCTCAACCGTGGCCCTGAGCAACGCACCGACAAGCGACCGCAGGTCTCCGACCTGCGCGAGTCGGGCTCGCTGGAGCAGGACGCCGATATCGTCATGCTCCTGCACCGGCCGGAGGTGACGGAACCCGACCATCCCGACGCCGGCAAGGCCGAGGTGATCCTCGGCAAGCACCGCGGCGGTCCGACGGGCTCGATTACGTTGACGTCCCGTTTGCACTACTCGAAGTTCTCGGACATGGCGAGGGGGATGTAGGGGACGAGAGCAGTTTTTTGAAATCGCCAATACTGTCCGGTTCAAAGCTCATCAGTATCTTGATGCTGGCGAGGGAGATCTAGAGAGGCAAAGGTTCTCGAAGCTTTCGGCCAAAAACGACAGTCGAGCCAATTTCAAGCGCACCTGGCTTAGCCCAAGGACGCCAAGGAGTGGGTAAGTCCCGTGGAGTGGTGGGGTTTCGGGGCCGAGGTTCTGGCTGGCGAAGGTGCGGCGGTCCACTGAAGAGGGCGGGCCACCGCGTAGTGGTCATCAATGAGTTACCGCCACGTAGCTCACAGTAAAGGACACACCACGCGATGACCCATTCCCTAGCCCAACAATCTTTCGAACTGCGCGTTCACGGCCGCGGCGTCGTGTTGGTCATTTACGCTGTGCAGCA
>NZ_DAINST010000076.1:0-14149 GCF_036741115.1 Dietzia sp. | reverse complement strand
GTCATCCGACACGTGCGGCTCTCTTTCCCTCGTTCTCTGGTTCGGTCGTGCTCTTCGCGGCCTCGCTCCGGGCCCCGCCGGCATCAGGCAAGCCCTGGAGGAGTGTCGAGGAGGCCGTCGGAGACGCCCCAGCTCTCGGCGATCCTCTCGATCTCCCCGTCGTCATACAGCTTCCCTAGGGCCGCCACGACCGCCGGCCCCAGGGGCGAGCCCTTGGGCAGCGAGATCCCGTAGGGGGCCGCGTCGTACAGGGACCCGACGACCTTGATGTTGCCCTCGGACTGCACCTCCGCGTAGGCGGAGACAGGGGAATCGGCGCTCATCGCGTCGACCTGGCCGAGCGCCACCGCGTTGGCCGCCTGGGCCTGCTCGTCGAAAGAGACCCGCTCGATGGGCGGCAGCCCGCGGGCCACGCAGTCCGCGCTCTTCTTCGGCACGTCGTCGGTTTCCTGGACCGTGGTGCGCTGCACGCCGACCTTGAGTCCGCACGCGTTGTCCGGGTCGATGTCCTTGTCCGCCGACGTGGCCCACTGCGTCCCGGCCATGAAGTACTCGGCCATGCCCACGACGGCAGTGCGCTCATCCGTGACGTTCATCGACGAGATGCCCGCCGAGAGCGTCCCCGATTCGATCGAGGGGATGATCTTCTCGAAATCCGACTCCCCGATGTCCGCACGGAGGCCGAGCACCTGCGAGACGGCGGTGATGATGTCGATGTCGAAGCCGATGATCTCGCCGCGGGAGTCCTTGAACTCGTTGGGCGCGTACGGGGTGTTCGTGCCCACTGCGAGGACCCCGGAGTCTCGGATGTCTGCGGGGAGCATCGCGGCGATCGCGGGATCGGCCGTGGCGGCGGGCGCCTGCCAGTCGAAGGGGAGCCCGCCCTCGTCGTTCGTGGTGCAGCCGGCGAGCGCCGCGCCCGCGACGATCGCCGCAGCTGCTGCGGCGGCGCCGCGGCGGATCGGTGACGTGGGAATCGTTGGTCCTTTCCCCGGAAAGCAGTGCTCGGTGTGCCTGGGCGCACCGGCACACCGTATTGCCAGGAAGATTAAGGCATTCTGTGGGCCGTTTCCAAACGATTAACACCGAATTTACGCGAGTCTTTCTTGGCGTCGTCGCCTTTTCAGCGACATCCCTCCGGCTCGGGCCTGCGAGCCCCGGGTGCCCGCCCGAGGATCGCCGCGGCGACCACACGAAGCGCCTTCTTGGACTCGGGGACCCACCTCGCGGCCGGATAGACGTGGAAGCCATCGTCCGCCCGCACATACCCCGTCGGCACGCCCGCAGCACGGAGCTTGGCTACGAAGAGGTCGACGTCCGGTGCGAACACGTCGCGGCCTCCCTGCACGACCGTCACGGGAGGGAGGCCCTCGAGTGTTCCGAACGTCGGGCTGATCAGCGGATCGGCGGTGTCCCGCTCCCCCGCCCACCACGTCGCCGCCTCGGCGAGGAGATCGACATCGAGAGACGGGTCCTTCTCCTGCACCTCGCGTGCCGCGTCGTTCGCCATCGTCGCGTCCACCCACGGCGAGAACAGGGCTACGGCATCGGGGGCGCGGCGCCCGGCGTCACGAAGGCGCATGGCCTCGACCAAGGCTATGGCCCCTCCGGCGGAGTCCCCGACGAATGCGAGGCGGCCGCTGCGGGCGCCGTCGCTCGGGCCTGCGGCGGAGTCCCCCGCGCCGACGATCTCGTCGGTGACCGCGTCGATCACCGGATAGGCCTCGTCCGCCGTGTGCGCGGGGGCGAGCGGATAGCTCGGCACGTGGACCGTCGCGCCAGTCCGAGAGATGAGCCCGCCGACAAGCCACCAGTGCGGCAGGATCGCCGCGGCGTTGTAGGAGCCTCCATGGAAGTAGAGGATCTCGGTGTCGGTCGCGCCGCGGCGCGGCGTCAGGCTCGTGACGGCGATGGGCGCGCGCCCCTGGCGCCGTCCGGAACCGGCCTCCCGCGGACTCGCGTTCCCCGAACCCGCCCCCGGCTTCGAGCCGCCCAGCTCTCTGCGCTCGACGCGGCAGCTCCGCCGCAGCCCGCGCGGCACGGGGGCGTCGACGGTGTGATCACCGTGCGAGGCGAAGAAGCGGTGCTGCGTGGCGGACACGGCGGCGACCGTGAGGCGCATGAGCAGGGTCATGCCGCCGAGTCTAGGTTCGCCGGCGTCCGCCCGCTCCTAGTGCGCAGCGGAGTCCCAGTTCGGGCCCGTGCCCACGGAGACCTCGAGCGGGACCGAGAGCGTGATCGCCTCGTCCATCTCGGTGACCACGATGTCGCGCACCTTTTCGAGCTCGCCGCCGGCGACCTCGAGGACGAGTTCGTCGTGGACCTGGAGGAGGACCCGGCTGGTGAGCGAATCGTCTCGCAGGCGCCTGTCGACCCGGAGCATCGCCTCCTTGATGATATCGGCGGCGGTGCCCTGGATCGGCGCGTTGAGCGCGGCCCGCTCGGCGTTCTCGCGCTGGATCCGGTTCGTCGAGTTGAGCTCCGGGAGGTACCGGCGGCGCCCGAACATCGTCTCGGTGTAACCCACGGAGCGAGCGTCCTCGACGATCGCCTGGAGGAAATCGCGGACCGCGCCGAAGCGCGCGAAGTAGGCGTCCATCTGCTCCTTGGCCTCGGACTGGGAAATGCCGAGTTGCGCGGCGAGCCCGTAGGCCGAGAGCCCGTAGGCGAGGCCGTACGACATCGCCTTGGTGCGGCGCCGGAGCTCAGGCGTGACCTCGTCGATCTCCACTCCGAAGGCCCGCGAGCCGACGAAGGAGTGCAGGTCCTCACCGGTGCGGAACGCCTCGATGAGCCCGGCGTCCTCGGAGAGATGCGCCATGACCCGCATCTCGATCTGGCTGTAGTCCGCCGTGAGCAGGCAGTCGTAGCCCTCCCCCACGTGGAATGCCGAGCGGATCCTGCGGCCCGTCTCGTTGCGCACGGGGATGTTCTGGAGGTTCGGTTCGATGGACGAGAGCCGGCCGGTGGCCGCGATGGTCTGGCGGAAGGTCGTGTGGATGCGTCCGTCGTCGGCGACGGTCTTGATGAGCCCCTCCACCGTCTGCTTCATTTTCGTCGCGTCCCGGTATTCGAGGAGAGCTCCGAGGAACGGGTGCGGGCTCGTGGCCTGGAGCTCTTCGAGCGCCTTCGCGTCGGTGGTGTAGCCGGTCTTCGTGCGCTTGGTCTTCGGCAGCCCGAGGTCCTCGAACAGAACCTTCTGCAGCTGCTTCGGGGAGCCGAGGTTGACGCTCGAGTCGCCGATCGACTCCCACGCCGAGTTCTGGGCGGCGCTCGCGCGGTCGACGAAGTCCTCGCGGAGCTTGTCGAGCGCGGCGCGGTCGACGGCGATTCCCGCCCGCTCGCTGGCGAAAAGAACGCGCGCGAGCGGGAGTTCCATGTCGTAGAACAGTTTGCGCCCGTGGACGGTGCCGAGCTCAATATCGAGGCGGCCCGAGAGGTCGATGAGCGCGAACGCGCTCTCAGCGTGGAAACGGCCCATCTCCTCGTCCGCGGCCACATCCCCGAGCAGGGAGAGCTGCGAATCGGGCTCGCCGCCGGGATGGAGCTCGCGCTGCATGTGGCGGAGCATGAGGCCCTCGAGCGCATAGGTGCGCTGCCCGGGTCGCACGAGGTACGCGGCGAGTGAGGCGTCGAAGCGGACACCCTCGAGGCCCCAGCCGCGCGAATCGAGCTGGTGCCGCGCGGCCTTGGAGTCGTGGAAGATCTTCGGAATGCTGCCGTCGGCGAACCACTCGGCCAGCGCGGACTCGTCCTCCGGGGTCGCCGTCGCCAGATCCACGTAGCCCGCACGGCCCGAGGGGGCCGCGATCGCGATGGACGTGAGATCGGGGTTCGCCGGCGAGCCGTCGCCGACGAGGTGGACTCCGGCGCACGCCGTCACAGGTGGGAGTTCCTCTCCACCTGCCGCGGTTCCCGTGTCGCCGGCCTCGCCCGGATCGATCCGCGTGATCTCCTCGCCGAGCTTGGAGAGCCACCCTGTTATGGCATCCGATCCGAGCATCTCGAGCTCGAGCTTGACGTCCGCGGCCGCGGCATCGATCTGCTCGGCGGAGTCCCCGGACGTGCCGAATGCGGCAAAGAGGCGATCGCGAAAGTCCTTGCCGAACTGCAGGGCGTCGAGCTCGGCGGTGACCGCCACGGCGTCGACCTCGTGCCGGGAGAGCTCGGCGATGGGCAGGTCGAGGTCGACGTCTCGATCGAGCTCGGTGAGCTTGCGGTTGAGCTGCACCTGGGGAATTGCCTCGCGCAGGTACTCGCCGCGCTTGCCGCCGAACTCGTCGGCGTGGGCGATGATCTCGTCGAGGCTGCCGTATTTCTGCAACCACTCGGCGGCCGTCTTCTCCCCGACCTTGTTGACGCCGGGCAGGTTGTCCGAGTTGTCGCCGCGGATCGCCGCGAGGTCTGCGTAGCGGTTCGGCGCGACACCGTACTTCGACTCGACCTCTTCCGGCGTGTAGCGGATCGGCGTCCCGGTGCCCTGCTTCGGGTAGAGCACCGTGACCTCGTCGGTGACCAGCTGAAGAGCATCGCGGTCGCCGGTGCAGATGTAGGAGTGGAAGCCCTCGGACTTGGCGCGCTCGGACAGGGTGGCGATGAGGTCGTCGGCCTCGTAGCCCTCGAGGCTGGCGATCCGGATCCCGCACGCGTCGAGCAGCTTCTGGATAAGCTCCACCTGCCCGGACCACTCCGGCGGGGTCGCCGAGCGGGTCGCCTTGTATTCGGGGTACTCGGCGGTGCGCTTGAGCGATTTGCGCGAGACGTCGAAGGCCACGGCCATGTGCGTCGGCTGCTCGTCCTGCACGATCTTCATGACCTGCGTGAAGAAGCCGTACACGGCGTTGGTGTGCTGCCCACCCGAGGTCGAGAAGTTCGCCGTGGGGATCGCGAAGAACGCGCGGAAAGCGAGCGAGTGCCCGTCGATGAGGAGGAGCCGCTTCCCTGCTTCGCCTGCCGCCTGCTGCTTGCCGTCTGCGCCGTTCGTGGTTTCCGTGTCCTTGTCGTCACTCACGCGCCCCACTCTATGTCTTTCGAGGCTGACGCCGGGCGTGCGGTAGAATTCCCGCCTGGCCGGGAAGTTCCCGGACGCGTTATCGATCCGGCTGCGTTCGGACCGCTTTCGCGCCCCGCGCGGATTCGCACACGGACACCGGCCGACGCCCCAGTAGCCCAATTGGCAGAGGCAACGGATTCAAAACCCGTCCAGTGTCGGTTCGAGTCCGACCTGGGGCACAGATCTCGGGCACAATTTCCTTGTATCCGTTTGGGACGATCGACCCGATCCTCCCTCCGAGCACAAGGACGACACCGATGGCCAAGATCAAGGCGCACGAGTTCCTCACCCTCGACGGGATCTTCTCCGACCCCGCGTGGACCGCCCCGTACGGCTTCCCTGCTGCGATGGGCGAGGCGATCGGCGAGATCACGGCCGGGAGCAGCGGCATCCTCCTCGGCAAGAACACCTTCGAGATGTTCGCTCCCGCATGGTCCGGGCGGAGTGCGGACGACGATCCCGGCGCCCCCTTCTTCAACGACACCACCAAGTACGTCGTCTCCTCGACGCTCGACTCCGCCGACGCCTGGCAGAACTCGCAGGTGCTCGGCGCCTACGACGCCGAGGCGATCCGCCGCCTTGCCGGCGAGGTGGACGGCGACCTCTACATCAGCGGCAGCGGCACTCTCGTCCGCGGCCTGCTCGCCGACGGACTCCTCGATGCACTGCACCTCTTCGTGTTCCCGCTCGTGCTCGGCTCCGGGGCTCGCCTCTTCCCCGAGGGCACTGCGGAGACCCCGCTCGCGCTGCTCGCCCATGAGACCTACGAGAACGGGGTCCAGCACCTCACCTACGGTCCCGCGGGCAAATAGGCGGTAGCGGCCCTGCGTCCCGGCTGGCCCCTCGCTCAGCCCGCAAGACGCGGCGCCCGATCGAACGAGTCGACGAGGACCTCGACGCTCCCGTCGGCGTGGAAATAGGCCTGCGAGGTCCCGCCGTCGGGCAGGAACGCCGTGACGAGCTTCGGCCACTCGGCATCGTCCCGCCCGGCTCCGTAACTCGCGCCGGCATAGTCCACCACGATGTCGTTCTCGTACATAGCGCGCCTCCTGCGTGTAGATCCGGCAATCACTTCGATCGCTGGGTACGAAGCTATTTCCGGTCCCTGTGCGCAGCTTGGGACGGCGCTGTCTCCTCGATGTCCGTCTTCCGGCCCGCCTGTACCACCCTGTTCCGGCCCTGATCGGATCCCGATCGATGCGCGAAGACCCGGGTGATCCCCGAGGCGTTGGGCTAGCGATACGTGCGAGACTGGGACTCATGCCGAGCTCAGCGAATCCCGAAGAGAATCAGGCAGTTTCGGAACCCGATGGCGGCGCGATGCCGATGGCGGGTGCCGTGGCGAGCGGCGAGGAGCGATTCAACCCCGTGAGTCCGAAGCTGGTCAGGGCGCGCCTCATCTTATGGCTGCCCGTGCCTGTGCTCATCGCGATCGGCGGAACCTTCCTCGCGCTTCTCCTGCATTGGTCGTTCTGGTTCCTCGCGGCAGCAGGGATCGCCATGGCCGCATGGGTGGTGTGGCTTATCCCGGCGCAGGTTCGCAGGATCGGGTGGCTTGAAGCTTCCGATGAGCTGCTCATCACCCGGGGCCGTCTCTGGCACACCTTTACGGTCGTCCCATACGGGCGAATCCAATATGTCGACGTCCAGGCTGGACCGATCGACCAGGCGTTCGGGCTCCAGACCATCACGCTCAACACCGCATCTACGAGCTCGGACTCGACCGTGCCCGGCCTCCCTGCCGCACAAGCCACCGCCCTGCGTCGGCGCCTCTCCGAGAAGGCGCGCGAGAGGATGAGCGGCCTGTGAGCCGGCCCGATGCCGACACCGGTGTCGGACCCGATGGCCCCGACAGGGGCGGAAGCCCCGGCGCCGGAGCGACCGACCACCAGATGGCGTCATCGGCCCTCGAGGGCTGGCGGCGCGTCCACATCGCCACGGTCTTCCTCAACCTGTGGTCCTTCCTCGCCGCCCTCGCCGGCGCCCTGCTGATCAACGCGCTGACCCAGGTCAGGGCCGGCACGCAGTTCCTCACCGAGCACGTGGGCTGGATCGCGGTCGCGGTCTCGATCGCCGCGATCCCCGTGGTCTTCGCGCCCGTCTGGGCTGCGACTCTGCCGTGGTGGAAGGCGCGGAGCTACCGACTCCAAGGCGGCCAGGTCGAGATCCGGCGCGGGATCGTCAGTCGGCAAAACCGCACGGCGCGTTTCGACAGGATCCAGGCGGTCGATATCGTCGAGCCACTCATCGCCCGGATCTTCGGCCTCGCCTCGGTCCGCATCGAGACTGCAGGCGGAGGAGACTCCGAGCTCGCCGTCTCCTTCCTGCGCCGAGCAGACGCCGAGGCGCTGCGTGACGAGATCCTCACCGAGACGCGGGGATACGGGACGGCGATTGCCGCCGCGTGCGCCCATGGGGCGATGGAAGCCGCGAGCTCCGACCGTGGGGGCGATGCGGCTTGCGCCGTCATGGGAACGCCCATACCGGACGCTGCCGACTCCGCGCGTGACGACCGCGCCCAGCCCGCGCGCGTCCTCATCCCCGAGATCCCCATCGCGCGCTCGATCGTCTCGTCGATCCTCCACCCCGCGGTCATCATCGCGGCCGTCCTCGCGGTCGGAGCAGCGGTCTTCCCGGTCGCGGCAACGGGCATCCTCCCGGCGATCGTCGGTGTGGTGCCGTGGCTCTATGCGGTGGTCAACCGGAGCTGGCGGTACGCGGCGAGCATCGAAGACGGGGCCCTCTCGATGGGCTACGGGCTCGCGGAACGGCGCCGTCAGACGGTACCCCTCGACCGTATCCATGCCGTCCAGATCCACCAACCGATCCTCTGGCGGCTCACGGGGTGGTGGTCCGTGCGGGTCGATATCGCGGGGTACAAGGAGGACCCGAACGGCATGTCCACGGTGGTGCTTCCCGTGGGGTCGCTCGTCGACGCGCTCGAGGTGTTCGCGGCTATCGGGCCACTCGACGCGACGGAGGTGGCGCACCTCGCGCGGCCGGAAGGGATGAGCCGCCCCGACTTCACGTCACCGCAACATGCGCTGCTCGCGTCGCCGATCGATCTACTCCGGCAGGGCGTGACCCTGGTGGGAGACGGGCATTCCGTCCCCTATGCCATCGTCACCCACTCCGGCCGGTTTGCCCGCCGCGTCTCGGCAATCGACCCCGCGCACATCCAGGAGCTCACTGTGCGGCGCGGGCCGGTGCAGAACGCGCTCGGCATCGCCACCGTGGGCTTCGACCTCGTCCCCGGGCCGGTACACATGGCCGGCGAGGACCTGCTCCCCACCGAGGCGGGTCGGCTCCTCGCGATCCTCCGCGCCCGGCGGCTGCCGGCGTTCACGCCGTCGCCGGCGCGGGGAGAGCGCGACTAGAGGCGCTCGCGGAGCAGGTCGATCTGGGCCTGCTGGATCTTCTGCAGGCCGCCGGGCGCGAACGTGCGCTCGAAGAAGCCGCCGATGCCCTTGGCCCCATCCCACGTACTCTCGACGACGAGGGTGGAGACGTTGTCGCCTTTGTCCGTCACCGTGTAGGTGGTGACCAGCGTCGAGTTCTGATCCGACTCCGTGAGCGTCCACTTCCGTGCGCGGTCGCCGGACTCGGAGACGTTGACCTGCACGTCACGCGAGCGCTTCTTCGTCGCCTGGAGGTGCCACGCGGCTATCGTGCCCTCGCCATTGCCGCCGGAGACCACGCGGTAAGCCGAGTACTGCTCCGGCTGGATCTCGGGCCGGAGCTGGTAGCTCGCCAGACGATCGGCGACGGTCGCCGCCGGCGCATCGATGCTTGCTTCGTTCCGGGCGCGGACTTTACCCACTGGGAATCTCCTTCGGCTTGGGGTCTCTTTCGGGCTCTCGAGCCGCGGGGCCGCAGCTCGTACCGGCTGCCAGTGTAGGCGGTGGGCGAAAGGACGCTCCGACGCGAGCCGACGGGTCCGGAGTGAGCCGGCATGAACCAGAGGGGCGTTACGGGCATACGACGAACGACGGCGCCGCCGCTCCCTCTCTGGAAGCGGCGGCGCCGTTCGAGTATCTGCGGCTGTAGAGCCGAAGCGTCTTAGACCATGACGCCGTTGGCCGCGAGCCACGGCACCGGGTCGATCCACTGGCCGGCGGCGTTCTGCACGCCGAAGTGGAGGTGCGGGCCCGTGGAGTAGCCGCGGTTGCCGACGGTGCCGATCTGCTGGCCGGCGGTAACGCGCTGGCCCACGGACACGTAGTTCTCGTTGTTGTGGCCGTACTCGAGGAGCTCGCCATCGTCCGTGCGGATACGGATCCAGAGGCCGTAGCCATCGGCCGGGCCGGCGTTCTCGACGGTGCCGGACTTGGCGGCGTAAATCGGGCTGCCAAGGGGCGCGCCGAAGTCGGTGCCGTTGTGGAAGGTGCCCCAGCGCTCTTCGAAGCCCGAGGTGACCGGGCCCATGGCCGGCACGTGCGCGCCACCCGTGGGGAACAGCGACTGGAGGAAGCTGAGGTCGATGCCCGCGACATCCGCGTACTGGCGGGCCTGGTTCTCCATGTCCGGCGTGAGCTGGCCGCCGTACTGGGCGTAGAGATCGTTGGCGAACGCCTGGATCTCCTCGATCGACGGGGCGGCGGGGATCTCGGCGGACTGAGCGCTGGCGATGGGGCCCGAGGCGAGAACTGCGCCACCGGCGATGGCGGCGCCCGCGACGATCTTCGCGGTCGTGCGGCCTGCGGCCGTGTTGCGCGCTGCGGCGTGGCGGGTGACGGTCGTCTGCTGTGCACCGAGGCGCTCGGCGAGCTGGGCCACGGAGACCGCGTTCGAGTTGTGCTTCATGTGCATCCTCAAGATTCCTGGTCGTGCTTGTGAGTTCTCGACGGTCTCGCTGCGGTTACGCGCGGATGAAGAAAACGTTAGTTCGGCGTCGCTGTTGCGACCTCAAGCAATGTAACAGGATGATCTCGCAAATGTCACGCCAAGGCACAGAAAAAATCGGACGTCGCAGGTAGAAAAGATATTCCTGCGACGCCCGAATTGTTATCGAAGCGCTCCAGCGGTCGTTCCGGGCAGCTAGTGGTCCTGCTCGCCGATTCTGTGGGCGAGGATGAAGTTGGTCGACCCCTCCACTCCGGGAACGCTGCCGGCGACCATGATGACGAGGTCACCCTCCTTGTACTTGTTCGACTCGAGGATGCGGTCGGTGGTCGAAAGCACCTGCGCGGTGTCCCCGAACTCGTCGACGAGATACGTCTCGACGCCCCACGACAGCGCGAGCTGGCAGCGCACGCGCGCATTGCCGGTGACGGCCAGGAGCGGGAGCGGGCTGTGCAGCCGCGACAGGCGCCGCACGGTGTCTCCACTACTCGTGACGGCGACCAGCGCCTTCGCGTCGAGGGACTCCCCGATATCGCGGGCCGCGTAGCTGATCACGCCGCGCTTGGTGCGCGGACGGTGGCGGAGGTCCGGAACGTGCGTTGAATCGGACTCCACGGCCTGCGCGATCGACGACATCGTGCGGACCGATTCGAAGGGGTACTTCCCCACCGAGGTCTCGCCCGAAAGCATCACGGCATCCGCGCCGTCGAGGACCGCGTTGGCGACGTCCGAGGCCTCGGCGCGCGTAGGACGCGAGTTCTCCATCATCGAATCGAGCATCTGTGTGGCGACGATGACGGGCTTGGCGTTCTCGCGGGCGATCTGGACCGCGCGCTTCTGGACGAGCGGGACGTCCTGGAGCGGCAGCTCGACGCCAAGGTCGCCGCGGGCGACCATGAGCCCGTCGAAGGCCATGACGACGGCCTCGAGGTTCTCCACGGCCTCCGGCTTCTCGATCTTCGCAATGACCGGGACGTGAATGTCCTCCTCGTCCATGATCTCGCGGACGAGATCGGCATCCGCAGGCGAGCGGACGAAGGAGAGGGCGATGAAGTCGACGCCGAGGCCGAGGGCGAAGCGGAGGTCGCTGATGTCCTTCTCGGAGAGGGCGGGGACCGAGACATTCATCCCCGGGAGCGAGACGCCCTTGTTGTTCGAGACCTCGCCGCCTTCGGTGACCAGGCAGCGGACATCATTCCCATTGACCTCGATGACCTCGACGGCGACCTTGCCGTCGTCGATGAGGAGCCGGTCGCCCGGGCGGGCATCGTCCGCGAGCTCCTTGTACGTGGTCGACACCCGGTCGTGGGTGCCTTCGACGTCCTCGACGGTGATGGTGACGAACTCGCCCGTCTTCCAGTCCTCGCGGGTGTTCGCGAAGGTCCCGAGTCGGATCTTCGGTCCCTGGAGATCGGCGAGGATGCCCACGGCGCGCCCATTGGCTTCGGAGGCCTCGCGAACCCAGTGGTAGTTCTGCTCGTGGTCGGCGTGCGAGCCGTGGCTGAAGTTAAGCCGAGCGACATCCATTCCGGTGTCGACGAGCTTGCGCACGGCTTCGGCGGAGGCCACGGCGGGCCCGAGGGTGCATACGATCTTTGTCCGGCGTTTCACTCCTTCAATCGTAGTCATCACTGGGCGTCCGCGTGGGCCCGAGGGCCCGTCTGAACGACAGAAAACATGAGAGCTACCTCATATCCCCTTGTGGGGCCTCATTCGCCTTTCGGAGAGGCCGAATCTCGAGCCGGATCCCCATCCGACGCCTGCGCCGAGCTCCTCTCGGAAACCTCCGCTGCGCCGCCCTTCGCGTCGCGCTCCCCGCCGACGGGGAGCAGCTCACTCGGATCCTCACGGCGCCTGCCCCGCATCGCCACGAAGTAGGCGATGGCGGCGAGGAAGACGAGGGTGGACACGATGGTGTTGATCCTCAGGCCGAGGACCATCGTCGCCTCGTCCGTGCGGAGCAGCTCGACTACGAAGCGGCCGACGCAGTACAGCGCGACGTACAGCGCGAAGACGCGGCCGTGTCCGAGCCGTAGGCGGCGGTCCGCAACCACGAGGAACACAGCGACGAGTACGCACCAGATGAGCTCGTAGAGGAACGTCGGCTGCACGATTCTGACGACCTCGCCCGTGGAATGACCGAGGTACTCCCCCGTCACGCCCGTTTCCGGGTCGATGCGTTTATAGATCTCGAGGCCCCACGGCAGGGTCGTCGGCGAGCCGTAGAGCTCCTGGTTGAAGTAGTTGCCGAGCCTGCCGATTCCCTGGGCGAGGATGATCGGCGGCGCGATCGAATCGGCGAACGCCCCGACCGCGCGGATACCGACTGCGCGCATGCCGACGAGCGCACCGACCGCGCCGAAGGCGACCGCGCCCCAGATGCCGAGGCCACCGTCCCAGATCTTCAGCGCGTCGAGCGGCTGCTTCCCCGGACCGAAGTAGCGCCAGTAGTCGGTGGCGACGTGGTAGATACGGCCGCCGATGATCCCGAACGGCACCGCCCAGATGGCGACGTCGAGGACGACACCGGGCTCGCCGCCGCGCGCCCGCCAGCGCCGCTCGCCCCACCAGCAGGCGACGATGATCCCGATGATGATGCACACCGCGTACATGCGGATGGGGAACGGACCGAGGTTCCACTCCCCCTGGGGCGGGCTCGGGATGTAGGCGAGGACCGAAGTGCTCATGCGCTCAATACTCCTGCTCTGGATCCGTCGGCCGGGCTAGCGGCGGACGCCCGCGGCGAGGTCGGCGACGAGCTCGCGCACGGCCTGCTCGCCCGCGGCGGCGGCGCTGATGATCGCCGAGCCGACGATCACGCCGTCGGCGTACGAGGCGATCTCCGCAGCCTGCGCCCCGTCGCGGACGCCGAGCCCCACGCACACGGGGAGCTCGCCGGCCGCGCGGATCCGGCGGGTCAGCTCCTTCGGCAGATCGGAAACGGCCTCTCGCGCGCCGGTTAAACCCATCACGGCCTGCGCATAGACGAATCCGGAGGCCGCGTCGACGGTCATCTGCAGCCGCTCGGGCGTCGAGGACGGCGCGACGAGGAAGATCTGCGAAAGCCCGTTCGCCTTGGCCGCGGCCGTCCACGCCTCGGCCTCGTCCGGGATGAGGTCGGGGGTGATGACCCCCTGCCCGCCCGCGGCGGCGAGGTCGACGGCGAAACGGTCGACGCCGTACTGCAGGATCGGGTTCCAATAGCTCATGACGACGGGCATCCCGCCCGCCTCGGCGACCGCGCGCACGACCTCGAAGGTATCGGCGACCTTCGTGCCCGCGGCGAGTGCCGCATCGGCCGCGGCCTGGATGGTCGGCCCGTCCATCATCGGATCGGAGTACGGGATCCCGACCTCCACGATGTCGCAGCCCGCCTCGACCATTGCCGCCACGGTGCGGACGGACTCTGCGACGCTCGGGTAGCCGGCCGGGAAGTAGCCGACGAGCGCCGCACGCCCCTCGGCGCGGCAGCGGGCGAAGGTCTCTTCCAGGGTGCTCGCTTCGGTGCTCACTTCTCGTCCCCCTCGGTGGTATCGGCGTTGCCGTTCTCGTCGACCAGGCCGAACCAGCGCGCTGCGGTGTCGACATCCTTGTCCCCGCGGCCGGAGACGTTGACGAGGAGCACGGGCTCGGACTCCCCGGCCGCTCGGGAATCGGCGGCGAGGGACGCCGCGCCGGCGAGCGCGTGCGCGGACTCGATCGCGGGGATGATCCCCTCCGTGCGGCAGACGAGCGCGAATGCGTCCATCGCCTCGGAATCGGTGACCGAACGGTACTCGGCCCTGCCGATATCGGCGAGGAAGGAATGCTCCGGACCGACGCCCGGGTAGTCGAGGCCGGCGGAGATCGAGTGCGATTCGATGACCTGGCCGTCCGAGTTCTGCATGAGGTGGGCGTACGAGCCTTGGAACACGCCGGGCGTGCCGGCGTTGATCGTCGCGGCCGTGCGCGGGGTTTCGGCGCCGTCGCCCCCGGCCTCGCAACCGACGAGGCGCACGTCGCCGTCATCGATAAAGGGGTGGAACAGCCCGATGGCGTTCGATCCGCCACCCACACACGCCACCGCGGCATCGGGCAGGCGGCCCGCCATCTCGAGGATCTGGAAGCGTGCCTCGGCGCCGACGATGCGCTGGAAATCGCGGACCATCGCGGGGAACGGGTGCGGCCCGGCGGCGGTGCCGAATGCGTAGTACGTGTCGTCCGCGTGGGCGACCCAGTCGCGCATCGCCTCGTTGATCGCGTCCTTGAGGGTGC
>NZ_DAINST010000075.1:0-15255 GCF_036741115.1 Dietzia sp. | reverse complement strand
GGTCCGGCCCTTGTCGTCCGTGGTGATTCGCGCCCAGAAGCGGCGCCGGCGGATGGAGATCGACAGCACGAGCCCGGCCATCATCACCAGAGCGGAGATGCCCACGTAGTTCTGCGCGGGGTCGTGCGAGATCTGCAGGTTCGCGAACTGCTTGGCGCCGTCGAAGCGCACCTGGACTCCGCCGGGCAGGGTCGTCGATTCACCGGGGCGCAGGTTGACCCGCGCCTCGCGGTTGAGCTCCCCGTCCTCGATGAGGGACTGGTCGAGTGAGAACAGCCCGGGCATCCGTCCGGTCTCGAGGCCCGTGTCGCCCTTGTACACGTCAATCGCCACCGCCGGGTCCTTCATATCCGGGTTGCTCGAGGACAGCAGCTGCCCGTCGAGTTGCGCGGTCGGCGCGAAGAGCCCCTGGATGGCGATGCCGTTGGCGACGCGATCGTCGAAATCCGGGAACATGCCGGCGGGCGGGTCGAAGCGCATGACGCCAGAGGAGAGGAAGGTCATCTGGTCCGAGGGGGCCCACTGGATCGTGTCCGTGCGGGTCTCGCCGTTGGGCCAGGTGACGGTGAAGGTCGGGGCGTAGCCGTGGCCCTGGAGGTAGACGCGGTCTCCGTTGATGCGCAGCGGGTCGTTGACCTTGAGATGGTGGACCGGCCATGAGCTCGGATCGCTCGTCGTCACATCCGGGTTGTACCGGGTCTCGGCGCTGAACATCTTCGCCTGACCGTTGGGCAGGTATTCGGCGTCGAAGCTGTCGAGGCGCACGCAGAACGGGCTGAGCTGCGTGCCGTCGACCGAGATGCCGGCGCGGAACGAGTCGAACGCCGACGGGGTGGTGTTGCAGTATGCCGGGGCGTCCTTGCCCGGAATCTGGATCACCATGCCCTCGTAGTAGAAGAACTTCCCGGCGCCCATCGCCACGATGAGCGCGAGCATCCCGAAGTGGAACACGATGTTGCCCACCTCGCGGAGGTAGCCACGCTCGGCGGAGATCTCCTTCGCGCCGGCCACGCGCCCGTCACCGTCGTTGTACCGGACCCGCCAGCCTTTGAGGCTCTTCTTGACGACGGACGCCGCCTCGTCAGCGGGGACGTCCGTGCTGATCGACGCGTTGTGTGGGAGGCGGGTGAACCTGCCGGGCGCCGTGGGCGGCCGCATCCGGAGCTGCCGGACGAGCTCGAAGCAGCGCGGGGTGAGGCAGCCGACGAGCGAGACGAACAACAGGACGTAGATCGCCGTGAACCACCACGAGGAGAACACGTCGAACAGCTGCACCTCGTCGAAGATCTTGCCGAGCGTGGGGCGCTCGGCGAGGTAGGTGTCGACGTTCTGCTGGCTGAGGTTCCGCTGCGGCAGGAGCGCGCCGGGGATGGCCGCGATGGCCAGGAGCATGAGCAGGATGAGCGCTGTGCGCATCTGCGTGAGGATCCGCCAGGCGTTGCGCGGCGGCGCGATGATCTTGTTGAGGAGAGAAGGTTCGCCCGACTTCTTCGGGGCACGTTCGCTCTCGGGTGTTGCGGTCTTGACCATGAACTACTCGGACTACTTTCGGAAGAATTCCACCGTGCGGGCGACGCCCGTGGCCACGTCGACCTGCGGCGACCAGCCCAGCACCTCACGGGCGCGGGTGGCGTCGAGGGCGCTGCGGGCGACATCGCCGAGGCGGGCGGGGGCGAGGTCCGGGTTGTCCGGGGCGCCCACGGTCTCGGCGACGAGGGTGTGGAGCCTGCGGTCGGAGGTCTCCACGCCTGTGCCCACGTTGAAGCGCAGGCCACCGGCCTCCGGGGTGGTCCCGGCGCGGAAGAACGCGTCGACGACGTCTTCGACGAAGACGTAGTCGCGAGTGTTCGAGCCCGTGCCGAAGACCCGGGTGGGCTCGCCGGCGATGAGGCGCTGGGAGAAGATCGCGACGACCCCGGCCTCGCCGTGCGGGTTCTGCCGCGGCCCGTAGACGTTCGCGGGGGCGACGGCCGCCCAGGAGATCCCGTAGAGCTGGGCGAACATCTCGAGGTAGATCTCGCCGGCGACCTTGCCCGCGGCGTAGGGGCTCAGCGGGTTGACGCTCCGTGAGTCGGCGACGGGGAGGTCCTCGGTGGGGCCGTAGATCGAGCCGCCCGAAGAGGTGAAGACGATGCGGCGGGTGCCGGCCTTGCGTGCGGCCTCGGCGATGCGCACGGTGCCGACGACGTTGATCTCGGCGTCGAAGACCGGATCCTCGACGGACTTGCGCACGTCGATCTGCGCGGCGAGGTGGTAGATCGTGGCGGGAGCCTCGCGCTGGATCACAGAGTCGAGCTCGGGGTCCGTGATGTCGATCTGGTGGAACGTAAGCTTGCCGGTGGCCTTCGCGGCCTCGAGGTTCGCCATCTTCCCGGAAATGAGGTTGTCGACGACCACGACTTCGAAGCCCTCGGCGATTAGCCGGTCGACGAGCGTGGAGCCGATGAACCCGGCGCCGCCGGTGACGAGCACCTTCTGCGGATTCTGCCCGGGAGCACCGCCGGCGCTCTCGGCTGCGGTATCGGAGACCATGTCGCCTACCTTCGAATTCGCCTCGGGGCTCATGTGCGTTCCGGTCCTTTCGCGGGACGAACCCTGGGCGGGCTCGCGGGTTCTCGTGTCTCGGGCATTGGAATCTCGGGTGCTGAGGTCTCTGGTGCTGCGGTCGTTTTTCCAGCCGCTAGATCGGCAAGGTCGTGTCGGAGATGGCGAAGTCGCGCAGCCACGCGACGAAGTCCATCCACAGTCCGGTGGCGAGGAGGACGCCCACGACGATGAGCAGGACGCCGCCCACCACCTGAATGGTACGGCTGTGCCTCTGTGCCCAGCGCGTCGCGCCCGTGGCCCACGTGGAGCCGAAGGCGAGGAACACGAAGGGCAGACCGAGGCCGAGGCAGTACACGACGATGAGAGCGACTCCCCTCGCGGCGTCGGTCCCCGTGCCCGCGGACAGCGCGAGCGCGGAGGCGAGGGTCGGGCCGAGGCAGGGCGTCCATCCGAGCGCGAAGATCCCGCCGAGCAGCGGCGCGCCGAGCCACGTGGACAGCACCTTTGGCTGCATCCGAGTGTCGCGCTGCAACGCGGGGACGAGGCCGATGAAGACGAGGCCCATCAGCACGATGATCACCCCGCCGATCCGCTGCAGCAGCTCCTGCTGCGGGGCGAGGTACTGGATGGCGCCGAGGACGACGGCGCTGAGCAGCACGAACACCACCGTGAACCCGGCGACGAAGATCAGCGCCGCCGCCGTGACCCGCCAGCGCGCCGCCCTCGGCCGCTCGGCGGGAGTGCCAGCCTGCGCCCCTCCCCCGGCCGTCTGCGCCGCGGAGGGCTGAGCGGGGGCGACGATCGACGTCAGATATGCGAGGTAGCCGGGTACGAGCGGGACCACGCACGGTGAGGCGAAGGAGACGAGCCCGGCGAGGAGCGCGGCGCCGACGGCGAGGAGCAGCGGCCCGGACGAGATCGCCGCGGAGAAGCTGTCCCCAGCCGAGGCGAGCAGCACGGGGGCAGCCGGGTTCGCGTTGTCCATCGTCTGCCCTACGCCCCCGCGGGTACCGAGGAGGCCGCGGCGGTGCCGGCGGTGGAGGATGCGGCTCCGGCCCCCTGCCCCGCTCCCGGTTCGGCGAGCAGGTCGTCGAGGACGGGCTGGAGTTTGACGTCGGAGACCTCGGCCAGATAGACGGCCGCGACCCGGTGCTCGCGGTCGAGCACCAGCGTCGAGGGGACCACCGAGGTGGGGAATCCGTGGAGTGCGGCGACCGCGGCCTGCGAGGGATCCCAGATCGACGGGTACGTGACCTCGTTGTCCTCGATGAAGTCGACGGGCTTCTGCCGGTTGGGATCGCGGAGATTGATCCCCAGAACCGTGAAGCCCGCGGCCTTGTTCGCCTCCTGGAGCCTCTCGAGATCGTCGACCTCGCTGCGGCACGGCGCGCACCACTGGCCCCACAGGTTGACGGCGACGACCTGCCCCGCGAAATCGTCCAAGGACACCCGGGTGTCGGGGTCGAGCACGTTGGGACCCGCGAGCTCGGCGAGCGGCTTGCGCTCTTCCGGCGCGTAGTGGATCTCGGTCTGCCCGCCCGGTGAGACGAACTCGAACGTGTCGCCGGAGGTGACCGCCTGCTCGCGCCCCGTGGAGCAGCCGACGAGGAGCGCGCCACCGACCACGAGCGCCATGGCCGCAGCGAGTGCCCTACGGCCGGTCCCGGCCCCCGCGCGGCGCCGGGGCGCCGGATCCGCCACGGCATCCCCGCGCGGGGTGGTGGGGATATTGCGAGGTCCTGACCAGGGCACGAGGCTTTACGCTCCTGTCTGCGACGGGTCCGATGCGCCCGCCGGTTCGCTGTACACGATCTCCCTCAGGGTAGTGCCCTCGAAGACCAAAGAGGTAACCGAGGCGAGCGAGCACTGGCGCGAGCGGGGGTCGTGCCAGAGGCGACGACCCTCGAGGAAACGACGGGTCGTGTAGACGGGGAGCTGGTGGCTGACCAGCACCGCCTCGTGGCCGCGGGAGGCGTCGAGCGTGGCGTACACGGCGCCGAGCATCCGGTGCGCGATGGCGAGGTACGGCTCGCCCCAGCTGGGCGTGAAGGGGTTGAGGAGGGACTTCCACCGCGAGGGATCGAGCAGCGCGCCGCCGGAGCCGGCGACGACGCTGCCCTCGAAGGAGTTCTCGGCCTCGATGATCTCGGAGTTGATCGCGATGGGCAGGCCGAGGGCCTCGGCGAGCGGGGTGGCCGTCTCCACCGCGCGCTGCAGCGGCGAGGCGGTGACCGAGGTGATGTCGTGGCCGTGGCCGAGCGTCCTGCCGATGGTGTCGGCCTGCGAGCGGCCCTTGTCCGAGAGGCGGAAGCCGGGGAGCCGCCCGTAGAGCACGCCCTCGGGGTTGTACACCTCGCCGTGGCGGCACAGGTGCACGATCGTCTGGATCTCCTCGGGATCGCCGGAATTGCGCGCCGGGTCGAGCGACGGCGGCTCGGGGGCGGGATCGGGGTGGGCGCCGCGGACGGCGCGCGTGAGTCCGGTGAACTGCGACATTGTGCTCTTCTCGCCTTCTTCTTTCGGGCTTCGCGTCTGATCGCGTTTCGCGTCAGTGTGCGTTTCGCGCCTGTGCGCGCTTGACGTCTACTCGGGCTTCGCCGCGGCGGCCGCGCGGGCCGCCGGGGCGAGCGCCTCGCCGATCCGCTGGAGATCGTCGTCCGTGAGCGCGGTGGACACGAACCACGTCTCGAAGGCGCTCGGCGGCGCGAAGACCCCGCGGGCGAGCAGCTCGTGGAAGAACGGGGCGTAGCGGAACGTCTCGGCCGCCTTGGCCTCGGTGAAATCGGTGGTCGGCTCGTCGCGGAAGAACACCGAGAGCATCGTGCCCGCGCGCTGCACGCGATGCGGCACGCCCTCGTGGGTGAGCGCGTCGGTGATGAGCCGGTCGAGCCGGTCGGCGTTGGCCTGGAGCCGCGTGTACGCGCCCGAATCGGCGAGGCGGAGGCTGGCAAGACCCGCCGCGACCGCGACGGGATTCCCGGACAACGTGCCCGCCTGGTACACCGGCCCGGCGGGGGCGAGGCGGTCCATGACATCGGCACGGCCGCCGAACGCCGCGGCGGGGAGACCGCCCGACATGACCTTCCCGAAAGTGGCGATGTCCGCCGTCACACCCTCGATCCCCCACCAGCCGGAGCGGGAGGCGCGGAAGCCGGTCATGACCTCGTCGTGGATGAGAAGCGCGCCGTGCTCGGCCGTGATCTCGCGCAGCCCCTGGTTGAATCCCGGGAGCGGCGGGACGGTACCCATGTTTCCCGGGGCTGCCTCGACGATGACGCACGCGATCTCCGCGCCGTCCTCGGCGAAGGCCGCCTTGACCGCGTCGAGGTCGTTGTACGGCAGGACGATGGTGTCCTGGGCGCTCGCGCCCGTGACCCCGGGCGAGCCGGGAAGACCGAAGGTGACGAGCCCGGAGCCCGCCTCGGCGAGGAGCGCGTCGACGTGGCCGTGGTAGTTGCCGGCGAACTTGACCACCTTCGGGCGGCCCGTGAACCCGCGGGCGAGGCGCACCGCCGACATCGTCGCCTCGGTGCCCGAGTTGACCAGCCGCACCTGCTCGACCTGCGTACGGCCGATGATCTCGCGGGCGAGGTCGATCTCGCCCTCGGTGGGTGTGCCGAAGCTGAGCCCCTTCGCTGCCGCCTCCTGCACCGCCGCGACGATCTCCGGGTGCGCGTGCCCGTGGATCATCGGGCCCCAGCTCGAAACGAGGTCGATGTAGGTGTTGCCGTCGACGTCGGTGAGCTGCGAGCCCTTCGCCTCACACACGAAGCGCGGCGTGCCGCCGACCGAGTTGAAGGCCCGCACAGGCGAGTTGACCCCGCCCGGGATGACGTCGTTCGCCGCAGCGAACAGGGCGGCCGAGCGCTCGGTGGGCTGCGGGGAGGTGGATGTAGCTGGCTGTGGATCTCGTGGCTCACTCACGCGGTCCAGTGTCCCAGATCCGCCGGGGCGGGCGCGCGCTGGCTTCGCGCGGGGCCGGGCGGATAGCGGGTGTATGGCGGGCGGATGCCGGCCGGAACCCGAGCGGATAGCGGTCGAGGGAGCGCGGAACGGTCGGCACACCAGGCAGTGGCCGGATCGCCGAGCGGAGCCGCGACCTGCCGAAATCGCCATATGGGCCCGCCATTGAGCGGGCCCAAGCCTACAGGCGCGGTCGGCAAGCGGGGATGGGAAAGCCCCCTCCGAAATTGCTCTCCCAGCCACTGCTTGCGCATGACCTATCTCTCTATTGCCCCGGGCGCGGAAAACGTCACGCGATTTCGAAGGTTTTTGGGCGGGCGTCCAGCATTTGGGATTGCCAGACCGCAGAACGTCCGGAGCTGTGCCGATTCGGCGGCGGGGTCGCCGGGACTTCTGCCCGAGCCGAATCCACGCCGGTGCCGACTCCACACCCGAGCCGAATCCGCGAGAGAAGGTGTCTATCCACGCGCTGCGTCCGCTCGTGGATCGACAATTTCGTAGGCGGGAATTCTGCCAGTACCGCAGGGTGGGACCCTCCGTCCGCGTGCGCCGCCGAGTCCTCGCTGCTTGACCGCCGCTGGACCGCTACCCGCTACCCGCACCCGCTCCACAGAGATCGATGTCGATGCGGCCACAAATGCGGCATCGGCCGCCCCGCTGTGCGGGACGGCCGATGGAGCCGGTGTTGATGCGCTCGCGCGGTGCCCTACTTCGCGCCAAGGACCTGGTCGACGTTGTAGCGAGCCCCGGACTGCTGCGTACCGGTGAGATCCGAGGCAGCACGGTCGACGGCATCGGCGGCGCCGCGTGCCACATCACCGACCTGCTGCGCCGGGTTCTGCACCGCGGGCTTCGTGGCCTGCGTGCCGCCCTGGGCGCCATTCTGCGTGCCGTTCTGGGCACCACCCTGGGCACCGTTCTGTGCGCCGCTATCCGCCGACTCGACCTTCGCCGCCTCGTCCTGCCCCTGGCCGGACTCGTTCGCCGTCGCGGCGTTCTCGCCGCCGGCCTGCGCCGCAGCGGCGGCCGTCGGATGCGAGGCCAGCGCCGAGAGGATCGAGTTGTCGCCCTTGTCGTAGCCCACGAGGTTGCTCGGGTACTTCTCGCTGAGGTCCTTCGGCAGCGGCTTCGGGGCATCGCGGCCCTGGAGGTGCTCGGCCGGTAGGGCGCCGGCGGTGAAGAAGTTCGACACAGCCTCGTCGATGAACCGGTTGCCGGTGCGGAACGCGCCGTGGCCGCCGTTGGGGATAAGGGTGAGCTGGCCGCCCATGACCCTCTGCATCTCCTCCGCGCCCTCGATGGGCGTGATGACGTCGTTCTCGTTCTGGATGATGAGCGGCTTCTTGGCAAGCCCCTCGCCCGAGGGCTGGATCGGCTTGGCCACCGGCGCGTAGCCGAGACAGTCGGAGCCCGCGCCCTGGCCCGCAGCCTTGGCGAGGAGGCGGTCGCCGCCCGTCGCGCCATCGATGCGCGCGGCCGCGATGCCGAGCGGGTCCTGGGTCGTCGCGTCCTCGTTGCACGTGACGATGGTGAACATATCGGCCTCGGTGTTGAGCTGGTGCCCATCTGAGTTCTGCGCATTGCGGATCTGCTGCGCGGCGACCGGCGAGACGCGCGGGATCTTGCCGCCGTTGTGGTAGTAGGCGAGCGTGTTCGCGAGCATCGGCCACGACTGCTCGTTGGCCGTGCCGCCGACGGTCGCGGACACCACGCCGGAGGCCGCGTTGTTGGTGAGATCGCGCAGCGTGAGCGCGTTCCACGCACCCTCGGCCCGGACGAGCGCCGGAGCGACGGCGTTGGCGGCGCCGAGCGCGGGCTTCTCGACGGGCGTATCGCGGAGCTCCTTCGGGAGGTCCCCTGCCTGGGCGGGCGGCGGGACGAGGTTCGGCGTGCCGCCGACCTCCTGGTCCGCGATGTTCTTCCAGTTGAGGTAGACCTTGAGCGGCGTATCGCCCAGGCCGTACTCGGCATCGTTCGCCGCGATCCAGTCGAACATGTCGTAAATGCGGGCGTGCTGCGCGAGCGTGGTGCGCTCGGACATCTCGGACCACTTGCCGTCGGGGTAGACGTTGGAGTCGAGGACCATCTGGCCCGTGTGCTCCGGGTACAGGGTCGCGTAATCCGCGCCGAGCTTAGTGCCGTAGGAGACGCCGTAGTAGTCAAGCGTGTCCAGGCCCATCGCCTGACGGACGGTGTCCATGTCGCGGGCGGCGTTCTCGGTGGTCATCGTCGAGATGTAGTCCGCGTCCGTGCCGAAGCAGGCGTCGTGGACGCGGTTGAGCGAGAGCGCGCCCACCTTCGACGGATCGCACATGACGGGGTCGGAGCCCCAGAGGCCGCGCGGCTGCACGGCGATGAGGTCGCTGTCGTCGTACATCGGATCCGCACCGGGGCTCTGCTCGGTGTTCGCCCAGAACAGCAGGGCATCCGCGCCCGGGCCGCCCGGGTTGCCGAACACTGCCGACTTCGACTCGCCGGACCTGGCGGGAACCTTGGAGACGGCCACCGTGGTTGTCGGCCCGTCCGGGTTATCGTAGTCCATCGGGACCTCGACGGTGGAGCACTGCATGTTCCCGAGGGTTTCATCCGCGCCATCTCCCAGATTGAACAGTTCGGCGCAGTTCTGCCACTGGATGGGCTCCACCGCAGTCGCGCTGCCGGCCGCGAGTACCGCCGCCGTCCCCACCATTGCCGCGACACTTACGATCTTGCCCTTGCGCTGCACTTAAACCCCGATCCAGACGTGCATCCGCGCCAATTCCCCTTAGTGGGCGGCGCGGACGGATAGCTTTCCGCTTCGCTCACACCGATGTGATTCGGCGGGCGATTCCGGTTCAGACTATCGGCCGGATCCGGCGGTAGGAACGCGTTTCCAGCAACGGTTCTGCAACGATATTCGATTGTGACCTGAGCTTTTTAAACGAACGCACACAACGCCAGCGCGGGCCGATTCAGGAGCGTTCAGGTCCGGTCGGCGTTCCCTACCGGCGAGTCGGGTCCGGCCTCGGAATCGACTCCGGAGGCCGCATCCGTGCCCCTCTCTGAGCCAGTCTCCGTGCCTGTCTCGGCGCCCGCCCCTTCGGCCGATTCCCCGACCGACGCCTCGGCCGCTCCCCCGGCGACTTCACTTGCCGCCTCGTCAGCCGTCAGGCCGCTGCGCCGGTGCACGAACGCGAGGGCGAACGCTACGAGCGCGACGTCGAAACAGATCACCGCGGCTGCAAGGCGCCGCGGGTCCCAGACCCGGTCCGTGATGTGCGCGTCGGGGTCGACGGGCGAGCCCGCGGGCACCATGGTCGCGGCCGAGAACCACAGCACGACGGCGAGGACCGCGGCCATGATCGCGACGGCAAGGGTCAGCGCACGCGACCGCGCTCGCGCCGGAACGGGATTCGACCGCGCGCCCCACCGGGGGCTCCGCTCACTCATCCGGCTCTCCCCACGGGTCGAGGTTCGGCTCGTAGGGATCGTCTGACGGCGGAGTAGCCGTGCCCACTACCGACTCCAGGGCCTCGGCCAGCGCATCCGGGTGTTTCGCGTACGCGCGGACCATCGAGCCGTCCCGGAGCTTGAGGCCGATGGGGTGGCGGCGCCGTGGCAGTCCCGAGAGCTCGCCGAGCAGCCGCGTCCCCTCGATCGGCGCGGGGAGGACGCCTTCGATGTGCTCCAGCTCGAGTTCCTCCGTGCCCTGCCAGTAGGAACCCTCGGTGACCCGGACGAGCCCGTGGATCCTGGTCGCCGCGATCAACACGCCGTGGGTGAGCGCAATCGCCAGGGCGCAGATGCCCAGCATGAGCCAGTGGACCGGCGCCCCGGTGGACGCCTCGAAGACCCCGGCCGCGAGGCAGAACGCCGGCCCGGCGAGGATCCACGCCCAGGACCAGCCGTCCTCCGCGTAGTACACGTCTTCCGATGGATCGGGGCGGCGCTGGGCGCGGCCGCGCGGATCCCGCGGCGCCCGCCCGGGGCTAGAGCTTGGTCCCGACACCGGAGTTCTCCAGGAAGAAGGTAGTGGATTCCTTCGTGTACAGCTGCCATAGAGCGACGCCGCCGAAGAGACCGGCGAGGACGGTCGAGGCGAGGTCCACAAAGTTGGGCACGGGCTCGGCGTGGAACTGCGCTTCGGGGCCGGGGCCGCCGGCGAGCAGCGTGAACAGCGCGGCGAGGCCGCGCGCGACCAGGACCACGGTGCCGGCCGTGAGCAGCGCCCGCGCCCACTGCTTGCCGCGGAAGAGCCTCCGCGCGACGAAGAGGAACGCGATGGCGAGGGCCGCGACGAGGACCACGGCGATCACGTCGATGAGCGTCGAGGCCGCGCCGATCTGTTCGTCCGAGTACTGCTGATCGGTGCCGGCAAGGGCGTCGCGCACCGCCTCGACAGACGTCGAGCGGCCGCCAGGAAGGAAGGCCGTGAGCGGGGAGACCACGGAGAACACGGCCGCGAGGATGTAGAGGAACCACGCGGTATGGACCGAGGCGGGCGCCTCCGGGGTGTCGTCACCCTGCCCGTGGTCGTTGCCCTGACCATCGCGTTGCCCGCGCTGAGGCATGTGCGGGAGCGGATTGAACCCGCCGGGGTCGGCGCCGTAGCCAGCCTTCTCACCGTCTCGCCCCGGATTCTCGCCGGGCGAAGGGAGCTCCCCCGCGCCGTCGCGACCTCCCCCGAGGCCCGGGCCGCTCCCAGCGTCGCCGGCCGGCGGCTCGTACCCGCGCCCCGCTCGGCCGCCGGGCTCGCGGCCCGGTGTGTGCGGCCCCTCTCCCGGGCCGCCGATCCCGCCGGGGCCGCCGCCCCAACCGCCTTCGCCCCAGCCACCCTGCCCACCCGGCCGAGGCCAATCCGGGGCGGGCAGGCCGCGCTCGCCCCCGCGTCCGGGGAGAGAGGGCTCCGGCCCCCTGCCCGGCTGCGGGGGCTCGGGCACGGTGCTGTTCGGCGCCTGCGGCGTCTCGGCCACGCTGCGGACCCCCTAATCTCGCTTGACGTTCTCGGGGACAGACGTCCCCAAGACAGACTAGGGCCGATTCTGCCAGCCCTTGGGGGCTCCCTGGTGACCGGCGTCACGAATGAGCCCTTCGGCGTACGCCGCCCAGTACGTGAGGATCATGTCGGCGCCCGCGCGGCGCAGCGAGTAGAGGGACTCGAGGATCGCCGCGTCGCGGTCGAGCCAGCCGCGTTCGAAGGCGGCGGAGAGCATCGCGTATTCGCCGCTCACCTGGTAGGCGGCGACGGGCACGTCGACGGTCTCGGCGGTCTCGGCGATGATGTCGGAGAACGCCATCGCGGGCTTGACCATGACGATGTCGGCCCCCTCCTCGAGGTCGAGGCGGACCTCGCGGAGCGACTCGCGGGCGTTGCCGGGGTCCTGCTGATAGGTGCGGCGGTCGCCGGAGAGCGAGGAGCCGACGGCCTCGCGGAACGGGCCGTAGAAGGCGCTCGCGTACTTCGCGGCGTAGGCGAGGATCACGGTGTCGGTGAAGCCGGCGTCGTCGAGGGCACGCCGGATCACGGCGACCTGCCCGTCCATCATCCCGCTCGGACCCACGATGTCCGCCCCGGCCTCGGCCTGGGCGACTGCCATGCGAGCGTCCTGCTCGAGCGTCGCGTCGTTGTCGATGATCTCCTCGCCGCGCGCGTCCGTCGAGAGCACCCCGCAGTGGCCGTGATCGGTGAACTCGTCGAGGCACAAGTCGGACATGATGAGCGTCTCGCCGCCGACCTCCTCGCGGATCGCCGCGAGCCCGCGATTGAGGATGCCATCGGGATCGATGCCGGCCTCGCCCGTCGCGTCCTTGTCCTCCTCGCGCGGGACGCCGAAGACCATGATCCCCCCGAGCCCGCGCTCGACCACGTCGCGCGCGACCTCACGGATCGACTCGACGGTGTGCTGGTAGACGCCGGGCAACGAGGAGATTTCGCGCGGCGCGTCGATGCCGTCGGCGACGAACACGGGGAGGATCAGGTGCCGCGGCTCGAGCGAGGTCTCCGAGATCAGGCGGCGCATGGCCGGGGACTGGCGGAGGCGGCGGGGACGGATGATGGGTGAGTCGATGGACATGGTTTCCACGGTAACCCCGGACCGCGCGGGCACCGCGAGCGGTGGGCGGCGCACCTCCGGCAGGCACGAAAAGGCCCCGCCCTCGAACCATTCGAGGAGCGGGGCCTTCGCTACGGGAGCTACCCGCGGCGGCGCGACTTCTTGCGCGGCGGCGGGAGCTCGCCGGCCTCGCGGAGCACCTGCGCATGCTCGGCGAGCGCCTCGACGAGCTCCACGGCGTTCGCGTTGGCCGGCTGCACGTCGACGCGCAGGCCGAACTCGGCGGCCGTCTCCGCGGTGCGCGGACCGATGCAGGCGATGAGGGTCCGCGCGTGCGGCTTGCCCGCGATTCCGACCAGGTTGCGCACGGTGGACGAGGACGTGAAGCACACGGCGTCGAAGCCGCCCGACTTGATCATGTCGCGGATCTCGGCGGCGGGCGGGGCGGCGCGAACGGTGCGGTACGCCGTTACATCCTCTGCCTCCCAGCCCAGCTCAGCGAGCCCTGCCGCGAGGGTCTCGGTGGCGATGTCCGCGCGGGGCAGGAGCACGCGCGAGGCGGGGTCGACGTCCGGATCGTAGGGCGGGAAGACCTCGAGCAGGCCCTGCGAGGACTGCTCGCCGCTGGGCAGCAGCTCGGGCGAGATGCCGAGCTCGCGGATCCGCTCGGCCGTCTTCTCCCCCACCGCCGCGACGCGCACGCCGGAGAAGGCGCGCGAGTCGAGGCCGAACTCGCAGAACTTCTCCCACACGGCCTTGACGGCGTTGGCCGAGGTGAACACGACCCACTCGTAGCGGCCGTCCACCAGGCCCTTGACGGCGCGCTCCATCTGCGCCGGGGAGCGCGGCGGCTCCACGGAGATGGTGGGCACCTCGGCGGGCACGGCACCGAAATCGCGGATCCTGTCGCTCATGTCGCGGGACTGTTCCTTGGTGCGCGGCACGAGGACGTTCCAGCCGAAGAGCGCGCGGGACTCCCACCACTGCTGCCTGTGGCGCGACGCCGCTTCCTTACCCAAGGTCACCACCAACTCGCCGTCGAAGGTCTTGCCCAAGGATGCCAGCTCGGAGAGGCTGCCGTCCGCGGATTTCTGGGTGGTCATCGAGCCGGCGGAGGTCACGGTCACCGGAGTCGAGGCGCCTAGACCCTGCTCGCACAGCGCTTTCTGGGTCTCGCCTAGGTGCGAGGACGATGTGGTGATGACGATGGGCAGCGGCCCCTGGGCGACGACCTCCCAGTCGACGTCGCGACGGCCGTCGACGGCGAGGTGGCCGGAGCCGAGCGCGATGCCTGCGAAGGCGGGCACCGAGGTCGCAGGAGTGAGGCCCGGGACGATCTCGAACGGCACGGCGGTACGGCCCACGGCGGTGATCTCCGCTGAGGCGAAGTCGCAGGTCATCGGGTCGCCGGAGACGAGGCGGACCACATCGTGGCCCTTCTTCGCCTCCGCAACGAGGGTCTTGGCGATCGCCTTGGGCTCGCCGATCGCGGTGCGCACGTCCGCGGCGGTCGGGGCCGGCGCGTTCTTGAGCCGCTTGATCTCGGCCTTGTCCTCGGAGGCCACGGCCTCGTCCATCGCCGCCTGGCGCTCGTCGAGCAGCTCCTGCGGCACGGCCACATCCGTGGCCACGAGGCGCAGGACGTCGGCGGGAACATCGGCGTCGACATAGACCACGGCCGTCACCCCGAGCACCTCACGTGCGCGGCAGGTGAGCATCCCGGCGTTGCCGGGACCCCCACCGACGAAACGGACGGTGCCGGGGCGGGTGGTGCTGCTTCGAGTCATCGTTTTCTTTCTCCGAACGCTTTTCGCTTCCACATGGCGTGTGGGGCGATGTGCAGGTCTAATGGTGCGCCTTCGCTGCGGGGCGCAGCAGATCGCGGGCCGCCTCGCGGCCCTCTCGGACTCCGCCGCTCCGCACTATTCGGGCGGGCCTCCGTCCGGCGGTTTCCCTGATATCGGCGGGGCCAACGGCGTTCGCTCGTCCTCGAACTCGCCGGCGACGAGCACGACCTCGGCGGCTCCCCGCTCGAGTAGCGCAGCGGCGACCTGTTCGCCGAGTGCGCGCGCGGCCTCGAGTCGTGCCGCTTGCGCAACCGTCTCGCCGTGCGCCGACCCGTCCCCGGAACGCCCAGGAATGACGGCGGAGGCGCTTTCCCTCAGGACGCGCGTTCCCGCGACGGACGCGACCACGGCGTCGAGGCGGAGCTCGTCACCGTCGAGGGAGGCGTACGCGCCCACCGGGGCAGTACACCCGGCCTCGAGCACGGCGAGCACCCGGCGTTCGGCAGCGACGGCGAGGGTGGTCTCGGGGTCGTCGACGGTGGCGACGGCAGCGGCGGCGTAATCGTCGTCCGCGCGCGCCTCGACCGCGAGCGCACCCTGCGCGGGTGCCGGCAGCATCTCCTCGGGACCGAAACGGTGGGAGGCACGGTCGAGGCGGTTGGTGCGAGAGAGCCCGGCTCCGGCGAGGACGACGGCGTCGAGCTCACCGGAGGTCACGAAGCCCATGCGGGTCTCGATGTTCCCTCGCAGCGGCACGAGATCGACGTCGGAGCGCAGCGCCGCGATCTGCGCGCGGCGCCGCGGCGCGGAGGTGCCCACGCGGGCGCCCTCGGGCAGACCCTCGAGCCCCGTGGCGCTCGCGGCGACGAGCACGTCGAAGGGGAACTCGCGCGCGGGGCTCGCAATGGGCGCGAAGCGCTCGTCCG
>NZ_DAINST010000074.1:13369-15312 GCF_036741115.1 Dietzia sp. | reverse complement strand
CGAGACGGTTGCCCTGCGAGAGCGACTCCTGCAGCGGAGGGCGCACGTCGGCGAAGAGATCGGACATCGACTGTCCGGCGGTCGAGAGCCTCTCGACGGACTGCGCGATAGGCTCGGCGTCCTTGGACAGTCCGGAGATGAGCTGCTGCAGATCGTCGACCATGCTGTCGACGTGCTCCTTGTTGTCCGCGACGGTGCCGAGGACCACGTTGAGGTTGTCGATCACCGAGCCGATGAGCTCGTCGCGGTTGGCCAACGTGTTGGTCAGGGAATTCGTCGCCGCGAGGAGCTGCGCGACATTGCCGCTCTCACCCTGGAACACCGAGATGATCGCCGACGTGAGCTGGTTGACCTGACCGGGATCGAGCGCCTTGAGGAGTGGCTTGAACCCGCCGAGCAGCGCGTCGAGGTCGAGCGCCGGCTCCGTGTTCTCGAGGGGGATGGTTCCTCCGCCGTCAAGCGTCTTCTTCTCCCCGCCCTCGTGCTCGAGAGCCATGTACCGGTCCCCGGTGAGATTCTGGTACCTGACGACGGCGGACGTGTCGGTGTAGACGATCTGGTCGGAATCGACTGTGAAGGAGACCTCCGCGAGGTTCCCGTCGACGAGATCGATGCCCTTGATCCGGCCGACCTCGACGCCGGCCATGCGCACCTTGTCGCCCTTCTCGAGCTTGGACACGTCGGAGAACATCGCCTTGTACTCGCTCGAGGAGCCCGAGCGGTACTCGCTGAACACGACGAAGAGCCCGGCGAGGATCACGAGCATGACGATCGTGAAGATCGTGAGCGGCACGATCGGCCCGCGCCTGGACTTCAGGTCCTTCTGCTTCGGCTGCTTCTTCGGCCGCTTCGGTGTATCGGCGGTGTTGAGATTCTGCTTCTCGTGTCGCGCGCTCACGGGGCGCCTCCTTCGGCGGGCGCGGGGGCGGGATCGGCTGGTGCGGGGGCGGGCGTCTGCGCGGGATCCGGGGCCGGATTGCCCGCGGGCGAGTCCGCGCCGGCGGCCTGCCGGCTCTGGTCGGCGCCGCCGAGCATGTACTGGAGGATTGCCGGCGGCGCGGGCTTGCCCGGCTCGGCCTCGAAGGCCGGGCCGATGGCCGCGCCCCCGGACTTGGAGAAGGAGTTCGGCATGCCCGCGACCACGTTGGAGCCGGTGTCGGTGACGGCGAAGGGCGCGTTCTCTCCGGGCTGCGGGAACGGAAGGCCGTAGCAGCGGGGCCCCGTCGACGCGTTGACCTTGGGGAGATCGTCCGGGTATGTGTACGGAGTCGCGCCCTGCGCGAACCCGGCGAGGAAGAGGAGGCCGGGCTGATTGCTCGCGCCGAACGCGCGCCCGTTCTTCTCGACGCCCTGGTTGAGGCCGATGATCATGCAGTTGAGCGCCGGCGCGTACTCGGCGACCAGCGAGGTCGTGGCCCGGAGGTCCTTGAGGGTCTTGATGAGGTTGTCGCCGTTCTCGTCGAGCAGCCTCTTACCCGAGTCCGATGTGGAAATGGCGTTGGCGAGCAGCGCCTCGAACTGGTTCTGGCGCTGCACGACCGTCTGGCCCACATCGGTGCCCGAGTCGAGCAGCCGCATGAGGTCCGGGCTGGCATCGGCGTAGATGTTCGCGACGTCCGCGCCCTTGTCGAGGTCGCGCTGCAGGGTGTCGAGATTGGGCTGCAGGGATGCGAGCGAGGAGTTGAGGTCCTCGAGAGTCTCCCCGAGAACGTCGCCTCGGCCCTGGAGCCCGGCCGACAGGCCTCCGAGCGTCGCGTTGAGCTGCTCGGGCTGGACCGATTCGAGCAAGTTGGTGAGCTTCTCGAACATCGAATTAACCTCGGTGGTGACGGTCGCCTCATCGAGCGTCGTGCCCGGCTCGAGAGCCTGCTTCGAGGGATTCTGCGGGATCTCGAAGGTCACGCTCTTCGCGCCGAAAACCGTGTTCGAGCCGATGTGTGCCG
>NZ_DAINST010000074.1:0-13359 GCF_036741115.1 Dietzia sp. | reverse complement strand
GCCGAGGCGTTTGCGGGCACGGAGCGGATGAGCTCGGGGTCGAGGTCGAGGTGGAGCACCGCCTTCCCATTCTCCCGCGAGATGTCCGCGACACGGCCGATCTCCACGCCGCGGGCGCGGACCTTGGCGTCGCGATCCATGACGAGCCCGGCGCGGTCGCTGACCACGCTGACGGGCACCGTGGGCTGGAAGACGCCGAAGAAGCGGGCGAGGGCGCCGCCGACGAGGAGCGCGATGACGAGCACGAGGACGATGCCCGCGACGGCGCGGGCCCTCTTGTCCTGTGTCTTTCCTGGTTTGACTGCCATGGTCTATCCGCCCGAGAGATTGAAGTTGCCGTCGGTGCCGTAGACCGAGAGCGAAACGAGGAGCGTGACGGTGACGACAGCGATGAGCGAGGTACGCACCGCCGAGCCCACCGCTGCGCCGACGCCCGCAGGGCCGCCGGCGGCGTTGTAGCCGGCGTGGGTGTGGATGAGCATGATGGTCACCGCCATGGCGATCGCCTGGACGAACGACCACAGGATGTCGCTGGGGATGAGGAACGTCGAGAAGTAGTGGTCGTAGATGCCGGCCGACTGTCCGTAGATATTGACCGTGGCGAAACGCGAGGCGAGGAACGAGGCGATGACGGCCAGGGAGTAGAGGGGGATGACGGCGATCATCCCCGCCATCACGCGTGTCGAGACCAGGTAGGCCACGGAATCGATAGCCATGACCTCGAGGGCGTCGATCTCCTCGGACACTCTCATCGCGCCGAGCTGGGCGGTGGCGCCGGCCCCGATCGTCGCGGCGAGGCCGATACCGGCGATCACCGGCGCGGCGATGCGGACGTTGATGAACGCGGCGAAGAAGCCGGTGAGGGCCTCGACGCCGATATCGGAGAGCGAGGAGAAGCCCTGCACGGCGATGACGCCGCCGGTGGCGAGCGTGAGGAAGCCGACGATGACCACGGTGCCGCCGATGAGTGCCAGCGCGCCCGTGCCCATCGCGATCTCCGCGATGAGCCGGAGCGTCTCCTTGGGGTAGGCGGTGACCGCCTTGGGGATGCTCGCGAGGGCTCGGCCGAAGAACAGCGCCTGCCCGCCGAACTCCTCGAGATTGTGCTCCGTCTGGTGGCGCGCCTTCTCCAGCCTGGGGAAACGCGCGGTCGAGATAATGGCCATGTCGCTCCCTCCTACTTATCGAGAATCTGGACGCCGATGGCGGTGAGGACGGTGTTGACCACGAAGAGGGCCATGAACGCGAACACGACGGTCTCGTTGACCGCGTTGCCCACGTCCTTCGGCCCGCCCCGCACGTAGAGGCCCTTGTAGCAGGCGACCAATCCGGCGATCATCCCGAAGAGGCCGGCCTTGACCTGGGCGAGGACGAGCTCCCCGAGCCCTGTGATGAGCGTGAGCCCGTCGACGAACGCGCCGGGGTTGACGCCCTGGAGGAGCACGGAAAAAAGGAAGCCGCCGAGGATGCCGATGGTGCAGACGAGCCCGTTGAGCAACAGCGCGACGAAGGTTGACGCCGCGACCCTGGGGACCACGAGGCGCTTGATCGGGTCGATCCCGAGCACCTCCATCGCATCGATCTCCTCGCGGATTGTGCGGGCGCCGAGGTCCGCGCAGATAGCGGTGGCGCCGGCGCCGGCGACGATGAGCACCGTGACCATAGGCCCGACCTGGGTGACCGCGCCGAGCGCGGCCGCCGCGCCAGATAGGTCCGCAGCGCCGATCTCGCGGAGCAGGATGTTGAGCGTGAAGCTCACGAGGACCGTGAAGGGGATGGCAACGAGGACCGTCGCGAGCATCGACACGCGCGCGATAAACCACGACTGGTCGACGAATTCCTTGCCCTGCCGCACGAGCGAGCCCGCGGAGGCGAAGGTGTCGAGGGTCATCGCGAAGAATTCGCCCACGCCCTTGAGCGGCTTGGAGATGAGCTGGACCACCCGCCGCTCCCTTCTACTCTGCGCCTCGGCCGGCAGGCGCCGAGCGGTTCGCCGTGGCGGCCACCGGAGCCAAAACTTCATACATCTTGCGTAATGGTTCGGCGTTCGCGGAGGGATTCCGCCGAGAACGCCTGGACAGGGGTTAATTGTCCCTTAGCGAACCGAAATATTCGTCAAAGCGCGGCGATGGAGGCCGCGGAAAAAGTCTTTCCCTCTTCGCGCTGCGCCCAGTGGGCGTCCATCTCGGCGGCGAACGCCTCGCGCTCCCAGACGCCGCCCTCGGCGTCGAAACGCTTCTCCACCGTGGGCGCCGCGATGAGGGCGACCATCGGACCATAGACGACGAACAGTTGCCCCGTGACGTCGGCCGCCGCCGGGGAGGCCAGATAGCCGACGAGGTCTGCGACGCGCTCGGGCGCCAGCGGATCCGGCCCCTTGCTCTCGTCCCACTCGGCGAAGACGTCTTGGGTCATTCCCGTGCGGCCTCGGGGAGCGATGGCGTTCGCCGTCACCCCGAAGCGGGAAGCCACGCGCGAAGCGGAGAGCGTGAGAGACGTGATCCCCGCCTTCGCCGCGCCGTAGTTCGCCTGGCCGGGAGGGCCGAACAACCCTGCCTCCGAGGAGGTGTTGACGAGGCGGCCGTAGACCGGGCCGCCGGTCTCCTTGCTCTTCGCGCGCCAGTAGGACACGGCGTTGCGGGTGAGCAGGAAGTGACCGCGCAGATGCACCGCGAGGACGGCGTCGAAATCCTCGTCCGACATGTTGAACAGCATCTTGTCGCGCGTGATCCCGGCGTTGTTCACCACGATGTGCAGACCGCCGAACTTCTCCGCCTCTGCGACGAGCGCGTCCGCGGTCTCGCGCTGCGAGACGTCGCCGAGCACGAGGGAGGCCTTCGCCCCCGCGTCCTCGATCGCAGCGATAACCGAGTCGGTGTGCTCGCCGCTCGCGATGTCGTTGACCACCACTGCCGCAGCACCCGAACGCGCGAGCTCGACGGCCTCGGCGGCGCCGAGCCCGGAGCCGGAACCGGTGACCACGGCGACCCGTCCCTCGAGAGAAACGTCGTGGGCGGTGGCGGGCTGTGCAGTTTCGCTCATGTATCTATTCCTCGATCGACAGAGCGGCCATGGGGCACTTGGCCACGGCCTTGCGGACGCGAGCCTCGAGCTCGGCGGGGATCTCGTCGACCTGGACGCGAACGAACTCGTCGTCATCGCCCAGTTCGAAAACCGCGGGGGCGAGGCCGGTACATACGGCCTGACCCTCGCAACGGAGCTCGTCTACGTGAACCTTCATGTCGAATCCTCTCTCCGACTTCCCCGGCGGGGAGCAGCCCGGTCGCGGGGTGGGTCCGAAGACCCGGATGGCCCGTGTGTGGGCCGCTGTCAGAAGCCTCGTTCATTCCACCATCGAAATTGGAACACGTTATAGTTTTTCCGATTATTGCCCCCATTTCCTCAGCTTCCCGGGGAGGGAAACGCGCGTGAGCAGCTCTGCATCCGATGCACGCACCGTCCGCACGATCGCCGATTTCGCCGCGCCGGGGGTGACGGTCGGCACCGCGCTCCTCGAACTCGCCGACGTCTGGGACCGCGGGATCGTGACCGAAGACGAGCACCCGCGGATCCCGTGGGCGCGCGTGCTCCGCGAGGCGCGGCTTCGGGCGGCTCGCGCGCTCGGCGCCCCCGATGCGACCAGCGGAGGCGCGACCGCCTCCGGGATCCCCGCCTCCGCGCCACTCCTCCCCTGCGACCGCCCGCCACACATCGGCCTGCTCCTCGAGAACACCCCCGAGTACGTCTACTGGCTCTGCGCCGCGGCGATGTCCCCGCTGGTTGCGGTGGGGCTCAACGACACCCGCGCGCCCGCCGCCTTGGCCCGCGACCTCGACACTGCGGACGTCGGACTGGTCGTCTATGACGCCGGCCATGCCGAGCTCGCCGGCCTGCTTGCCTCACATACGGCGGTGCCCGTGATTTCGGCGGACGAGGCCCTCGGGGGCTCGGCGGATGCAGTCTTCGACGGTGCTGGGGAGGAGGGTGATTACGCGGACCCGGATCGGCTCGTCGCGCTCGTGTTCACCTCCGGGTCTACAGGGGACCCGAAGGCCGTGCGGGTCACGCAGCGAAAGATCGCCGCACCCGCCGCTATGCTCGCCGACCGCTTCGGGCTCGGTGCCGGGGACTGTATCTACAACGCTATGCCGCTGTTCCACTCGAATGCGGTGCTCGTAGCGTGGCCGATCTCCGTGTTCACGGGGTGCGAGCTCGCGCTGCGGCGGCGGTTCTCGGCGTCCCGATGGCTCGCGGACGTCCGCCGGCACGGGGCGACCTTCGCCAATTACGTGGGCACGCCGCTGTCCTACATCCTGTCCACTGCCGAGCGGGACGACGACACCGAGAACCCGATGCGCATCGTCTACGGCAACGAGGCGGGCGAAGAGGTGCGGCGTCGTTTCGCCGAGCGATTCGGGGTCCGAGTGGTCGACGGCTTCGGCTCGACGGAGGGCGGGGTCGCGGTGTCGCGAACGCCGGAGACACCCCCGGCGGCGCTCGGCCCGCTGCCCGCCGGCGCCTCGGTGATCGACCCCGAGTCCGAGGCACCGTGCGCCGTCGCCCGATTCTCCGGCGATGGGGCGCTCGCCAACGCCGACGAGGCCGTCGGAGAGCTCGTCGGCCGACGGGCCGGGATTATTCGCCGGCTATTACGGCAATCCCGAGGCCGATGCCGAGCGAATGCGGGGCGGCCGCTTCCGCACGGGGGATCTCGCCTATGTCGATGGCGCGGGGTTCGTGTACTTCGCGGGCCGAGCATCGACGTGGATGCGCGTCGCCGGAGAGAACCTCGCCGCCGGGCCCATCGAGCGGGTGCTATTGCGGCACCCCTCGGTCGCCGAGGTCTCCGTGTACGGGATCCCGGCCGTGGAGGGGCCGGGCGACGAGGTCGCGGCGACCGTGGTGCTGGCGGACGGCGACGGCACGACCGGCGGGGACTGCGGGGACTGCGGGGGCGGAGCCGACGACGGGAAAGACAGGGACGGCACCGCCACGTCGAGCGCCGAGCGCTTCGCCGCCGGCTTTCGAGAGTTCCTCGCCGCGCAGCCCGACCTCTCCGTGCGCCAATGGCCGGCGCTCTTGCGCGTGGCCGAATCGATGCCGCGGACCCCGAGCTTCAAGGTGCGCACCGCGGAGCTCGCGAGTCGGGGCAGGGTGGCCGGCGGCGACGAGCTGTTCTTCCGCGGCGGCCCGGCACGCTCCCCGGGAGAATACGGGCGATAGAGAACGCGGGCGCCGGGCGAATTCGGTTTTCGCCGTCATCCGGGAGAGGGGCAAGCGCGACGGGCCGCCGTCGCTGCGACGAACCATGCAGATCCTGCTGAAACATGCACTTTCTGTCGATTTCCGGACCGAATCGGGCTCAAATCGACAGAAGGTGCATGCTTCGCGGCGAAGGGGGCACGGACGGCGCCCAAGGGAGCCCCGTGCCCGGGCCGGTGGGAGCCCCGAACCCGCGCCCGCGTCCTAGGCCGAGCCCGTGCCGGGCCGCGAGTTCGACCCCGGGCGGACCCGAACTCAGCCGAGGAAGCGCGTCCGGGTCTTCATCGCCTTGAGGAAGAGGTCGGCCTGGCGCTTGGCGGCTGCGTCGAAGGGCGGGGTCATGAAGTCGCCGACGTTGTAGTCGAACTCCGACATCGCGACCGCACGATCGCGAGAGAACGTGTCGAAGCCCCATTTGCCGTGGTAGCTGCCCATTCCGGAGTTCCCCGAGCCGCCGAAGGGCACCGCCGAGGAGACCATGCCCATGCCGAAGTTGTTGCCGTAGACGTTGCCCGAGCGGGTGTGGCCCACCGCGTAATCGAAGCGCGGGCCGCGCTCGCCGTACCAGTAGAGGACGAGCGGGTCGGGGCGGGCGTTGATCTGCGCGACGGCGTCGACGATGTCGTCGTAGGGATACACCGAGAGGATCGGCCCGAAGACCTCGTCGTCCTCGATGTCCATGTCGGCGCCGAGATCGGTGAGCACCGTCGGCGCGATCTTCCGCTCGGTGGCGTTGGGGAGGTCCTCTCCCGCGGGCACGACCTGGCGGACCGTGGCGCCCTTCGCGCGAGCGTCGTCGATGAGCCCGCAGATCCGCTCGAAGTTCGACTCGTTGATCGTCGTCGTGTATTCGGGATTCCCGGAGATCGCGCCGAACTTCTTCGTCCACGTCTCGAGGACGGCATCGGCGAAGGCCTCTACCTTGTCGCGCGGGACCAGCGCGTAGTCGGGGCACACGCAGACCTGTCCGCCGTTGACCATCCGCGAGGCGGCCACATTCGCCGCGACCTCGGCGATGTCCGCCTCCGGGTCGACCAGAACGGGGTTCTTCCCGCCGAGCTCGAGGGTCACAGGCGTGAGGTTCTCCGCGGCATCCTTCGCCACCGAGCGCCCCACGCCGGGCGAGCCGGTGAAGAAGAGGTGGTCGAAATCGAGCTTGGAGAACTCCGAGCCGCGGCCGTGCTCCGGGCCGGCGAACACGAGCTCCTCCACGGGGAAGTACTTCGGGCCGAGTTCGCAGAGCAGCTCGGTGGTGCGCGGGGTGGAGGACGACGAGCGGATCATCACGCGGTTACCGGCGCCGAGCGCGGAGCCGGCCGGGACGATCGTGAGGTACAGCGGGAAATTCCACGGGCCCATGATCCCCACGACACCCTTGGGATCATGGCGAACCTCCTGGTGGAAGCCGACCTTGCTGAGCACTCGCGACGGCGCATCGGACCGCATCCACTTCGCGACGTGCGAGCGCTGATGGTCGAGGTCCGGCATCGACGCGGCGATATCCGTGAGCGTCGACAGCGTCTCGGGCCGAGAGCCGTAATCGTCGCGGATCGCCTCGGCGAAATCCTTCGCATTGTCGAGGACGAGCTGCTTGAGGCGCGAAATGCGATCGCGGCGCACCTTCGCCGTGGGCTGCGGATCCTCGGCCTGCGCGCGCTTCTGGATCTCGAGGATCTCGGCGAGGCTCAGGTCCCGCGCCGTGGTCCCGCGCCGCGGCGCGGCTCCGCCCGTATTCGTGACGCCTTGCGCCGCATTTGCCGTGGTCATCGAGGCCGCTCCCTACGCCGGGTAGAACTAGAACACGTTCTACTGTAGCGGCCGGGCTGGAAATGAACGGCCGTTTTGCGCCGAGTGCAGCCTGGCGCCCGGGCATGCCGGAACCCCACGGGGTCCGGCGTGCCCGGACGCGCCTGCCGAGCGCGCGGGGCTAGAGCCTTCCGATGGCCTGGATCTCGGCGGCGGACCCGGCGGACACGCACATCGTCGTCACACCCGCCTCTTCCCAGCGGCGGACCTCGGACCGCACGTACTCCTCGTCGCCGATGATCGCGACCTCGTCGATCATCTCGTCGGGCACGGCGGCCGCGGCCTCGTCCTTGCGGCCCGTGCGGAAAAGCTCGGTAATCCGTTCGACCTCGGCGTCGTAACCCATGCGACGGATCGCGTCGGCGTGGAAGTTCGTCTCCTCCGAGCCCATGCCGCCGGCGTAGAGCGCGACGAACGGACGGTAGGCGTCGTAGATGGAGGCCGGGTCGTCGGTCACGTGCAGCATCGCCTGGAACGCGACGTCGAAGTCCTCGCGGTTGCGCCGGGCTCCCGGGCGGGCGAAGCCCTCGTCGAGCCATTCGTTGTACTGCTCCGCTTGCTTCGGCGAGGCGAGAAAGCCGAGCCAGCCATCGGCGATCTCGGCGGCGAGCGAGATGTTCTTCGGCCCCTCGGCGGCGAGGTAGATGGGCAGGTCCGCCCGCAGCGGGTGGACGATGGGCTTGAGCGATTTGCCCAGCCCGGTCGCGTCCTCGCCGGGGTACGGCAGCGTGTACGCCTTACCCTCGCTCGAGACCGGGGCCTCACGCGCGAAGACCTGGCGCACGATGTCCACGTACTCGCGGGTGCGCGCGAGCGGGCGCCGGAACGACTGCCCGTACCAGCCCTCGACGACCTGCGGGCCGGAGACACCGAGGCCGAGGATCGCGCGGCCACCGGAGAGATGATCGAGGGTCAGAGCATGCATCGCCGTGTTCGTGGGCGTGCGGGCGCTCATCTGCGTGATCGCCGTGCCGAGCTTGATGTTCTTCGTCCGGCTGCCGTACCAAGCCAGCGGCGTGAAGGCGTCCGACCCCCACGACTCCGCGGTGTAAACGGCGTCGAAGCCGGCCTCATCGGCCGCCTCGAACAGCTCGGCGTGGTTCGTGGGCGGCTGCGCACCCCAGTATCCCAGCGACAATGCGAATCTCATGCGGCCATTGTGCCAAGACGCCGCCCCCGCCCGGGATGAGAACGGGAACTCCGCTCGAAAACCGTTCGCCACAAAACTAGAACCTGTTACAGTTCTCCCGTACGCGGCGCCGCTCGAATACCCTCCTACCTGGAGTTTTGTCGATTCTGCGCGGTTCGCCCCATCCCCCGACGATGGAGAGGCACCCATGCCCAGCGCTTCCGAGATCTTCGATTCCCTGCCCGACGTCCCCGGCGCCTCCGAGCAGGCGCTTGCCCATCCGGCCTACACGGCCGCGCGGCGCTCGTGGGCCGGCGCCAAATCGCAGGACAAGGAGGCGTGGCTCGCTGCCTTTACCGACGACGCGATCGTCGAGGACCCGGTGGGTCCGTCGATGTATTCCGAGGACGGCAGTGGCCAGCGCGGCAAGGAGATGCTCGCGGACTTCTTCGATGCGTCCATCGCCGTGATCTCCTCGCTGGATTTCGACATGCGCGACGTCCTCACCGGCGGCGACGAGGCCGTATTCATCGGCACGCTGCACGTCGGCATCGGCGACAAGATCATGGACACCGACATCGTGCTCAATTACCGGGTCGCCGAGGCGGGGAAGATTGCCCACCTCCGCGCCTTCTGGGAAATGGACCGCGCCTCGGCCACGATCCACCCGGCCTAGCCCGACCGAACACCCGGCACGCCTCCTCCCGAGAAGGAGTCCCCCGTGGACTATTCGATCCCCATAGCCTTTACCCCGCTCGACCAACTCGTCCCGCTCGCGCAGGCCGCGGAGCGTCTCGGCTTCGCGCGAATCACGCTGCCCGATTCGCTCTTCTACCCGCGCAAGCAGGAGCTCGACTACCCCTATACGGCGGACGGCTCGCGGATGTGGGACGAGAACACCCCGTGGGTCGAGCCCTTCGTCGGCGCCATGGCGATGCTGCAGGCCACCGAGACGATCCGGATGTGCCCGTCGGTGGTCAAGTTCGGGCCGCGCCAGCCTCTACTCCTGTATCGGCAGGCCGCCTCGGTTGCGCTGCTCTCGGGCGGCCGCCTCGATCTCGGCGTGGGCATCGGCTGGGACCCTAACGAGTTCGCGTGGTGCGGCGTGCCGTTCGCCAAGCGCGGCGCCAGGGTCGACGAGATGCTCGACATCTTCCGGATCGCCGGCGAGGGCGGGTTCTTCACGTTTTCCGGCGAGCACTTTGAGTTCGACGAGATGTCGCTCGCGCCGGTCCCCGAGAAACCGATCCCCCTCTACATCGGTGGACATACGAAGAAGGCGCTGTCCCGCGCCGCGCGGGTGGGCTCTGGCTGGACCTCCGCGATGATCGAGTTCGACGACCTCAAGGAGGTCATCGCGACGCTCGGCAGCAACCTCGAGGAGAGGGGTCGGAGTCTCGCCGACCGCGGCGACGGGGAGCCCTTCGCCATTCAGGTCGTCTCGATGGACAAGTATGGCTCGAAGGGCTTCGCCGAGCTCGGCGACGCGGGGGTCACCGACGTGATCGTCATGCCGTGGATGATGTCCGGCCACGGCTTCGACTCCCCGCTCGAGGCCAAGGTCGAGGCGATGGAAAAGTTCTCGGAGAAGTACATCCGCCCCTGACGCCGGAGGTCCCGCTACCCGGCGGGCCATCGCGCCCGGCCGGTTCTCGGACTCCCGCGGTCCGCGCGCCCCGCGACCCGCGGGTCCCTAGCTGGCGCGGACTCCCCCGCCTTGCAGTCCGGACGCCACACGGTCCGAACACCCCGCGGTCCGAACGCCGCACACCTCGCTCTTGCGAGAATCACGCCTTTCGCCCCGAATCACACCTCGTTCAGCGCCGAATAAGGGTGTGATTCGGGGCGAAAGGCGTGAAATGGCCGTGCCGGGATCCCATCCTCGCCCGCTACCCTCGGGGCATGGCATTCCCCGGCGACGGCACGCGGCGCGAGACGACGATCATCGAAGGCCCGGCAGGCACCGACGGCTCGCCCGACACCCCACTCCCCCGAGATCTCGTCGCGGCGGCGCGCGCAGCCGCGCGCGTCGAGGTGTTCACCGGCGCCGGGATGAGCGCCGACTCCGGGCTCGACACCTTTCGCGACGCCAACACGGGGATCTGGTCGAACGTCGACCCACAGGCGATGGCGTCGATCGACTCGTGGGCGCGGGACCCCGAGCCCATGTGGGCCTGGTACCTATGGCGCGGCACTCTCGCCCGGAGGGCCGAGCCGAACGCCGGCCATGTCGCAGTCGCACGCTGGGGCGAGCGAGAGGACACGGATGTCCACGTGACGACGCAGAATATCGACGACCTCCACGAGCGCGGCGGCTCCGCTTCGGTGGCCCACCTCCACGGAAGCCTCTACGCATTCCGTTGCTCGATCTGCGAGAAGCCGGCGGCGCAGCCGGAATTCCCCACCGAGGCCGCGGAGCGCCTCGCGCCGCCGTCGTGCTCGTTATGCGGGAATCCGGTGCGCCCGGGGGTCGTGTGGTTCGGCGAGGCCCTCCCCGAGCGGGACTGGGCACGCGCCGAGGAATCGATGGGCTCCGCGGACTTCGTGGTGATCGTCGGGACCTCCGGGGTTGTGACCCCGGCGGCGAACCTCCCGCACCTCGCGGCGGAAAAGGGCACGCCGATCCTCGAGATCAGTCCGGCGGACACCGCCCTCACGCCGCTCGCGACGTGGTCGTGGCGGACCACCGCAGCCGCGGGGCTCCCCCGGCTGCTCTCCGCCCTCGACGGGTAAACCAATTGGCTAATTGGGCCGCCTCGCACAGCCGACTACACCGGCCGAGCTAGTCCAACCGAGCTAGACCAGCCCGACCTCGCGGATCGCCTCGAGACACCACAGCAGCTCTCGATCGAGATCGTCGGTGGCTTCGAGGTGCATGAGGTGCCCAGCCCGCCCGACGGAACGGACTGCGCGCACGTCCTCGTGGTACCGATCGAGCCGGCCGAGCGGATCGCGGCCGTGGAAGCCCTCGAGGTCAGGATCGTGCTCGGAGTAGACGAAATAGAACGGGACGGGGTTCTTCGGCCGGTCGAAGGCCTTGCGCGCGAACCACTGCGCGTCGATGGCGCGGTACCACTGCAGCGGGCCGCTAAAGCCGGTGCGCGAGAACTCCTTTTCGTACCTGTCCATCTCCTCGACCGACAGCCACGACCACGGCAGCGGCGGCGCCTCGGGGAGCGCGTCAATATACGCGGCCCCCGGCGGGTTCTTCCACGTGTCGAGGTAGTGGAAGTCCGCCGACAGAGCCCAGAACACGCGCTCGAGAAACGTCCGCACGTTCGCGTCCATCGACGCCTCGGCCTTCCCCGGCTCCTGGAAGTAGTGCATGTGGAAGAAGTGCTTCTCGGCCATGGCGGCGAAGCCCTGTGACGGCGGAGTGTCCCCGAATGCCGCGACGAACGGGTTCTCGAACCCGATGATCGCGCCGATCGCCCCGGGACGGAGATGCCCCATGTCGTAGGCGGCGCCGGCCCCGAAGTCGAACCCGCACAGCACGACCTTGTTCCCGGACGCGATACCCGCGTCGTCGCGGAGGGCCTGGACGTCCGCCGTCACACGCTCCGGGGTGTAGTACTCGGCGCCGACGGGCGCATCGGAAGCACCGAAACCCCGCATGTCAGGAACGAGCACCCGCCAGCCCGCCGCCTGGAGGACCGGGATCTGCCGGTGCCACGTGTAGTGGAAATGGGGAAAGCCGTGGAGGAGGACCACGACGGGGGCGGCGGCGGATGTGGCGTCGCCAGAGGCTGCCCCGCCCGCCGAGCCCGCCCTGCCGGCCGAGGCCGGGCAGTCGAGATAGGCGATGGCCGTGCCGTCGCCGGAGCGGACGCGACGCACTTCTCCCCCGAACATGGGCTCCATAGGCTTGTCTCCTCGCACGAATCGGCGCCAATCGGTGCGAATCGGTCCGGATCAGGCGGTCTTCGCGACCTTCATCGCCGGGCAGAAGTCGACCGGCCACTCGGTGATGCCGTTGAGCCAGCCCGAGCGGAGGCGCTTGTGATCGCCGAGCGTGGTGAGGTCGGGGAGGTAGTCCGCGATGGCGTTGAAGATGAGCTCGATCTGCAGCTTCGCGAGGTTCGCACCGATGCAGTAGTGGGGGCCGTTGCCGCCGAAGGTCACGTGCGGGTTGTTCTCGCGCGTGATGTCGAACTCGAAGGGCTTGTCGAAGACGTCTTCGTCGAAGTTCGCGGAACCGTAGGCCATGACGACGCGCTCGCCGGGCTTGATGGTCTTGCCGCCGATCTCGATCTCCTTGATGGCGGTGCGCTGGAACTGGATCACCGGCGTGGCCCAGCGGAGGATCTCGTCGTAGGCGGTTTCGGGACGCTCGGACTTGAAGAGCTCCCACTGCTCGGGGTTGTCGAGGAAGGCGATCATCCCGTGGGTCGTGGCGTTACGCGTGGTCTCGTTGCCCGCGAACGCGAGAAGGATGAAGAACCAGCCGAACTCGTCGCTCGTGAGGCGGCCGCCGTCGACGTCCGCGTGGACGAGCTTGGAGATGAGGTCGTCCTGGGGCTCGGCCTCGCGCTGCGACGCGATCTCCATCGCGTACTCGAGGATCTGCGCGGAAGCGAGGTGCGACTCGTCGGCGATCTCCGGATCGTCGTAGCCGGCCATCTTGTTCGACCACTCGAAGACCTTGAAGCGATCCTCCTGCGGGATGCCGAGGAGCTCGGCGATGGCCTGCAGGGGGAGCTCGGAAGAGACCTCGACGATGAAATCGCCGCTGCCCTTCTCGGCGGCGCGTTCGACGATGTCCTTCGCGCGGGCCTGGAGCGCTTCGCGCATGCCGCGGATGTAGCGGGGGGTGAAGCCCTTGGAGATTGTACGGCGGCGGATCTTGTGCTCTTCACCGTCGTAATTGATGAGCAGCAGGCGGATCATGTCGAGCATGCTGTCGTCCATGCCGGGGGTGAAGCGCGGGATGGCGGTGCTCGCGTTCGTTTCGAAGTATTCGTTGGTGAGCCGGGAGATCTCGCGAATGTCCTCGTGCTTGGTGGCCAGCCAGTAGCCGTTGTCCTTGAAGCCGTCGGAACCCGGCTCGATCTCGACCCAGTGGATCGGTTCGGCTTTCCGCAGTTCCGTCCACTCCGGGTGCGGAAGGCGCTTGGCGAACAGTTCCGGACCGGTGAAGTCGAACCCCGCAGGAATGGTGAGTT
>NZ_DAINST010000073.1:0-15461 GCF_036741115.1 Dietzia sp. | reverse complement strand
AAGGCGGAGCGGCGGGACGAGATCATCGCGGCGGCCACGCGGCTCATGGCGCGCAATGGTTTCCGGGGTGTTCGCCTCGACGATATCGGCGCAGCCGTCGGCGTCTCCGGCCCGGCCATGTACCGGCACTTCTCCTCGAAGGAGGAGCTGCTCCTCGAGATGCTCACCGACATCTCCGAGCGCCTCCTCGCCGCCGGTCGCGAGGTGCTCTCCGGAACGGACGACCCCGACGAGCGCATCGACGGTCTCATCGCCGTGCACGTCGAGTTCGCCATCACCGAACCCGACCTCATCGCCGTGCAGTACCGTGACCTCGACGCCCTGCCCGAATCCGAGCGTCGCAAGATCCGCGTGCTCCAGCGCCGCTACGTCGAGCTGTGGGCCGATGCCCTGCTCGACGTGTGGGACGGCGTCGACGAGAACGGCGCGCGCATCCGCGTCGCGGCGGCCTTCGGGTTGCTCAACTCTTCGCCGCGCTTCCCGCGCGCACCCAGGGACTACCTCCGCCCGCTCCTGACGGCGATGGTCCGCGCCGCCCTCACGGCCGAGGCGGAGTAGGTCCTCCGCCTCGAGCCGTCGCGGGCCTGCTCGCCCTGGGCTACACGCCGAGCTCCGTGCGGCGTGCGGTGAGCGCGGTGCGGTACTCGGCGGCGTTGCGCTCCTTGATGGCTTCGTAGCCCCGCACCATGTCGGGGAGCTCCGCGGCCGCCGCCGCGCGCGCGACCCAGGTGGCGTCCATTCCCGCGCCTGCGCGCAGCTTTGCTACGAGGGCATCGCAGAACTCCTCGTATTCGGTGAGGAGCTCGCGCTCGAGCCTGCGCACGGCGGTGTAGCCGAACGGGTCGAGCCGGGTGCCGCGGAGGCGCTTGCCGCGCGCGAGCGCGGAGAGCACCGGCCGGGTGCGCTCGCCCAACGCGATCTTCTTCCGCATGCCCAGCGCCCGCAGCATCGGCGGGTGCAGCCGCACGGCTGCGGTGGCACCCTCGCCGAACTCCTTGGCTACGCCGGCCGCGAACTCCGGGTCCACCGCGAGCCGCGCGACCTCGTACTCGTCCTTGTAGGCCATGAGCTTGTAGAGGTACGTGGCCACGGCCTCGGCGAGGATCGCGGAGCCCGGCGACTCGGCCGAGGCCTCGGCGGCGCGGACTGCCTCGACGCGGTCCGCGTACCTCTTCGCGTATGCGGCGTCCTGGTAGGCGAGCAGCTCGGGGACACGGACCCGGAGGATCTCCGCGAGGCGACCGCCGGCCGCTCCCTTCTCGGTCCCGGTGCTGACGCGCCCGGCGATCTCCCGCTCCTGCGCAGTCATTTCGCGCGGAGCCGGTTCCGGGTGCAGCGCGGAGATCGCGGCGGCGAGACCGTCGGGATCGGCGACGGCCTGCCGGCCCCGCCGGAAAGACTGGATATTCCGCTCCACCGCGACGCCGTTGAGATCGATGGCCCGCTCGATCGCGTCGGCCGTGAGCGGCAGCGCGCCCGCCTGGAAGGCGGCGCCGACGAGCACCATGTTCGCCGCGGTCGAATCGCCGAAGAGCTGCTCGGACAGCGCGATGGGGTCGAGCGCGAGCACGCGCTTCGAGCCCGCGCCGATCCGCCCGGCAACCTCGGCCGCAGGGGGGTACGAGAGCGCGGTGTCCACGACCATCGCGCCCGTGGGCACCTTCGCGCTCGAGAGCACGGAGATGGTCCGCTCGCTCGAGGCGACCGCGAGGTTCGCCTGATCCGCGCCGACGAGCCCGTCTGCACAAAGGTAGAGGTCGCACTCCGCGGCGCCGACCTTCGCGGCCTGCGGCACGGACTCCGAGCTGATCTTCACGTCCGAGACCACGGCGCCGCCCTTCTGCGCGAGGCCCGTCATGTCGAGCGTCCGCGCGTGCCGGCCGTCGAGGAGTGCGGCCGTGGCGAGTACCGCGGACACCGTGACCACGCCCGTGCCGCCGATGCCCGTGATCCGCATGGAGAATCCAGCACGTCCGGCGTCGGAAAGCGATGAGGAGGGCGCGGGGAGCGAGCCCGCCTCGAGCGACGGTGCCTGCGCGGTGGGGCGCTTTCGTGCGGTGCCCGGGGTGACCGAGACGAACGACGGGCAATCGCCCTCGAGGCACGAGAAATCGAGGTTGCACGTGGACTGGTCGATCTGCGTCTTGCGACCGAATTCCGTCTCCACCGGGTGCACCGAGAGGCAGTTCGACTTCTTGCCGCAGTCGCCGCAGCCCTCGCAGATCCGTTCGTTGATCACCACGCGCTGCGTGGGCGTCGGGTAGTCGCCGCGCTTCCGCTTACGTCGCTTCTCCGCGGCGCAGTGCTGGTCGTGGACGAGCACCGTGACCCCGGGGACCGCCGCGAGTTCCCGCTGCACGTCGATGGTCTCCGCGCGGTCGCACACTTGCACGCCGGCGGGGAGCCCCAGCGCCTTCGTGCGCCGCACGTCGTCGGTGGTGACGACGATCGCCGCGACCTTCTCCGCCTGCAGCATGCGGAGGGTCTCGATGAGGCCCTTCCCGCCGACGGCATCCTGGCCGCCCGTCATCGCCACCGTGCCGTTGAACAGCAGCTTGTACGTGATGTTCTCGCCCGCCGCGACGGCGGCGCGGATCGCGAGCGAACCGGAGTGGTCGAGCGTCCCGTCGCCGAGGTTCTGCACGAAGTGGCGTTCGCCGACGAAGGGCGCCATGCCGAGCCACTGCGCGCCCTCGCCGCCCATCTGCGTGATCCCGACGACGTTTCCGACCTGCTCCTCGGGCTGCAAGAGAACCATCGCGTGGCAACCGATGCCAGCGCCGACGAGCGAGCCCTCGGCCGTCTTCGTCGACGAGTTGTGCGGGCAGCCACTACAGAAGTAGGGGGTTCGCTGGACAAGGGGGAGCTCGATGCGCACGGGCCGCGAACGGTCGCGTTCGAGCCACCGCTCGGCGGCCTCGATGCCGTGGACGGAGCCGAGACGGTGGGCGAGACCGCGGGTCACCGAGTCGATGTCGAGCTCGCCGAAGCGGGAGAACAGGGTCGATCCGTCCTCGTTGGACTTTCCGCGCACGGCCGGGGCGTGCGGGGTGTCGTAGAGGATCTCGCGGATCATCGTTTCGATGAAATCGCGCTTCTCCTCGACGACGATGACCTCGCGGAGGCCGGAGACGAAACGGAAGAGCATCTCGCGCTCCAGCGGGTACACCATGCCGAGCTTGAGTACGCGGACGCCGCGACGGTGGAGCTCGTCCTCATCGATTCCCATGCGGAGCAGCGCCGACTGTACGTCGAGGTAGGTCTTGCCGGCGGCGACGATGCCGATGCGGTCGTCCGCGGAGTGGATGACCATCCGGTTGATGCCGTTGAGTCGCGCGTACTCGAGCGCCCGCGGGATGCGCGTGGTGAGTTGGTTCTGCTCCAGCTCCATGAGGTTGCGGCCGAGGAGCTTGCCCGAGGGGACGTGGGGACTCTCGCCGAGCCCGCCGAGCACGGGAGTGATGCGATCGGGAGAGACCTCGGCGGTCGAGGAGCCGTCGGCGACGTGCGCGGAGATCTTCAGCGACGTCCACAACCCCGAGGCCCGCGACATGAGTGCCGCGTGGACGCCGAGGTCGAGGATGTCCTGCGAATCGGCGGGGTAGAGGACGGGGACGTAGAGGTCGGCGAGCGCCATCTCCGACGAGCACGGCACGGTCGAGGACTTGGCGCCCGGATCGTCGCCGACGAGCGCGACGGCGCCGCCGCGCGGATGCGTGCCGATGAGGTTGGCGTGGCGGATCGCGTCCGTCGCCCGGTCGAGGCCCGGCGCCTTGCCGTACCAATAGCCGACCACTCCGTCGAGGGGCCGACCGCTCGTGTGCGCGGTGGGGGCGAGAGTGCCCGTGACGGCGGCGATCTGCGATCCCATGACCGACGTGGCGCCGAGCTCCTCGTTGAGCGCCGGGCGGTGGACGACGTCATAGGGCTCGAGGAACGGTTTCGCCCGCCGGGACAGTTCGAGGTCGTATCCGGCGAGCGGCGAACCCTCGTAGCCCGATACCAACGAGCCCGTGTTGAGCCCCGCGGACCTGTCGATCCGTGCTCGGTCGCGGACCATGCGCGCGAGCGCGGTGATCCCGGAGAGCAACACCGTCCCCGAGTCCCGCGTGTACCGGTCGGAGAGGGAGAAATCGCCGTTCGCGGGCTGCGAACGGTGCTCGCCGTGGCCTGAGCCGGCGTTGCCGTCGGGGTCCGGTGCGGGGGGCTGGAGGAAATCGGGGCCGAGTACGGACGTCATGGGTATCACCACGCCATTTCTTTGCTCATCTGCACGTTTGCCGGGGCGCCAGGGTGTCGGGCCGCGGAATTCGTGGTTCGTGCCGACGGCCGGTGGGTCGTCGGGATAGTCAGGAACGTACCCAATTTGTGTGAGCTGCGCCATATGTGGCGGATCTGTGGACAATTGTGGGGGGAATCACTAATGTGGCTTGCAAGTTAATCGACAATAACCGAAATTCGGGCGATTCGAGCGAAAGGGGTCCCATGGCAGGGCAACAGTCGGGGGAGGGTACGAGCCCGGGGTCGAACGCCGAGGCGCACCGCGAGCTCCTCGCTGAGCTCCACGCGGCGCGCGAGAAGGTCGCCGCGGGCGGCGGGCAGAAGGCGCGCGAACGCCACCTCTCGCGCGGCAAGCTCCTCGTCAGGGACCGGGTAGACGCTCTGCTCGATCCGGGCAGCCCGTTCCTCGAGATCGCACCCTTCGCGGCGTACGGGATGTACGGCGACAAGGCGCCGGCCGCCGGTGTCGTCGCGGGCATCGGCCGGGTCGGCGGCCGCGAATGCCTCATCATCGCCAACGACGCCACGGTGTCCGGCGGCACCTACTACCCGGAGACGGTAAAGAAGCACCTCCGGGGGCAGGAGATCGCCGACGTCAACCACCTTCCCTGCATCTACCTCGTCGATTCCGGCGGGGCCATGCTGCTCCAGCAGGACCAGGTCTTCCCGGACCGAGATCACTTCGGCCGGATCTTCTACAACCAGGCGCGGATGAGCGCGAAGGGGATCCCGCAGATCTCCGCGGTGATGGGCTCGTGCACCGCCGGCGGCGCGTACGTCCCGGCGATGAGCGACGAATCGATCATCGTCCGTGAGCAGGGAACGATCTTCCTCGCGGGCCCGCCGCTGGTCAAGGCCGCGACGGGCGAGGAAGTGACCGCCGAGGAGCTCGGCGGCGGCGAGCTGCACGCGAAGACCTCCGGGGTCGTCGACCACCTCGCCTCCGATGACCAGGACGCCATCGCCCGCGTCCGCGCAGCCATCGCCACGTGCCCGCCTCCGCAGGCCGCCGAATGGGATGTCGCGGAGCCGGAGGAGCCGCTGCGCCCGCAGACCGACCTCTACGACATCGTCCCCGTCGATTCGAGGACCCCGTACGACGTCCGCGAGGTCATCGCCACGATTTCCGACGCAGGGGAGTACACGGAGTTCAAGGCCGATTACGGCACCTCGTTGGTCACCGCCTTCGCGCGGATCGACGGGCACCGGGTGGGGATCATCGGCAACAACGGCGTGCTGTTCTCGGAGTCCGCTCTCAAGGGTGCGCACTTCATCGAACTGTGCGACCGGCGCAAGATCCCGCTGGTGTTCCTGCAGAACATCACCGGGTTCATGGTGGGGCGGCAGTACGAGGCCGGCGGCATCGCGAAGAACGGAGCGAAGATGGTCACGGCCGTCGCGTGCGCGCGGGTACCGAAGTTCACCGTGATCATCGGAGGCTCCTTCGGCGCCGGCAACTACTCGATGTGCGGCCGCGCGTACTCGCCGCGTTTTCTGTGGATGTGGCCCAACGCCCGGATCTCCGTGATGGGCGGGCCGCAGGCCGCCGACACCCTGGCCACCGTGCGGCGCCAGCAGATCGAGCGCGGCGGCGGTGAGTTCCGTGACTCCGAATACGAGGAGTACGCGCGGCCGATCCGCGAGCAGTTCGAGGAGCAGTCGAGCGCCTACTATTCCACGGCGCGGATGTGGGACGACGGGATCATCGATCCCGCCGACACCCGCACTGTCCTCGCGCTCGGCCTCGCCGCAGCCGCCAACGCCCCCCTCGAGCCCGTGTCCAACGGCGTCTTCCGGATGTGAGGCCCCAGATGAGCAATTTCGACTCCGAATCCGGCGCGTTCGACACCGTCCTCGTCGCCAACCGCGGCGAGATCGCCTGCCGCGTCATTCGCACGCTTCGCCGCATGGGCATCCGCTCGGTCGCGGTCTACTCCGACGCCGACCGCGATGCCCGCCACGTCCGCGAGGCGGACGTGGCCGTGCACATCGGCCCCGCCCAGGCGGCCGAGTCCTACCTCTCGGTCCCGAAGATCCTCGACGCGGCCCGCGCCACCAGCGCCCAGGCCATCCACCCGGGCTACGGCTTCCTCTCGGAGAACGCCGAATTCGCCGCGGCATGCGAGTCGGCCGGGATCGCCTTTATCGGCCCGCCCGCCGCAGCGATCGAGGAGATGGGAGACAAGATCTCCGCGAAGGCTGCGGTCTCGCGGCGCTCTGTACCCACGGTCCCCGGGATATCCCGGCCGGGGCTCACAGACGCCGAGCTCGTCGCCGGAGCCGAAGACGTCGGCTTCCCGGTGCTCATCAAGCCCTCGGCGGGTGGCGGCGGCAAGGGCATGCACCTCGTCCACGATCCGGCCGATCTGCCAGAGGCCCTGCGCACGGCGCGCCGCGAGGCCGCGAGCTCCTTCGGCGACGACGCCCTCTTCATCGAACGCTTCGTCGACACGCCGCGACACATCGAGGTGCAGGTCCTCGCCGATTCCCACGGCAACGTCGTCCACCTCGGCGAGCGTGAATGCTCGCTGCAGCGGCGCCATCAGAAGGTCATCGAGGAAGCGCCGAGCCCGCTGCTCGATCCCGAGACCCGCGCGCGGATTGGCGGGGCGGCCTGCGACGCCGCGCTCTCGGTCGGTTACCGCGGCGCGGGCACAGTCGAGTTCATCGTCTCGGCGCACGCGCCCGAGGAGTTCTTCTTCATGGAGATGAACACCCGGCTCCAGGTCGAGCACCCCGTGACAGAGATGGTCACCGGAGTGGACCTCGTCGAGATGCAGGTCCGCGTCGCCGCCGGCGAGACGATCCCGTTCGCGCAGGACGACGTCTCGATGCGCGGGCACGCCATCGAGGCGCGCGTCTACGCCGAGGACCCCGCGCGCGGCTTCCTCCCCACGGGCGGAACCGTCCTCGCGCTCGCCGAGCCGGAGGGCGACAGTGTTCCCGGCGGGGAGATCCGCGTCGACTCCGGGCTCCGGGTGGGCACCGCGGTGGGCGGGAACTACGACCCCATGCTCTCCAAGGTCATCGCCCACGCCTCCACGCGCGCGGAGGCGATCGCCGGTCTCGACGAGGCTCTGCGCCGCACCGTCGTCGCCGGCCTCGGCACGAACATCGACTTCCTCCGCTTCCTCCTCGCCAGGCCCGAGGTCCGCTCCGGGGACCTGGATACGGGCTTGCTCGACAGGCTCGTTTCTGCTGACGCCGGAGGTCCCGGCTATGGGCCGCCCGCGGTAACGCCGGCCGCAGTGGCGGCTGCGTGCCACGTGGCCCTCCAGGGGGCCGCCGTCCCGGCCCTTGCGGGACACGGAGCTTTCGCGGCTTGCGATGCCTGGCGCCTCGGCGGCCCTGCGGAATTCCTCGCCCGCTTCGACGTGGGCGCCGCCTCGCCGCTCGTCGCGAGGCTGCGGCCTGCCGATCCCTTGCGGCTCCACCCCGGCTCGCTCACCATCGACCGCTCGGGGACAGTCGATCCCGTCCCGGCTGCATCTACCGATTCGGCCGGCGATTCGGCTGCGGATGCTGCCGGCGCCAAAGGCGATCGGGACGCCCCGCCGCCGGAAACCTTCGAGGTATACGTCGTCCCCACCGAGCCGAATCACGCGGTCGCCGGTATCGCGGACGCCGGGGGAGCGGCGGCGCTCGCCGTCACGTGCGATGGGGTCACCACGACGGTGCTCGCCGGAGCGCGCCGCGATCCCGGCGGGGCGGTGCACTCGGTGTGGGTCGCGGGCGACGAAGGCACGTCGACGCTTGCGCTGCTCCCCACTCGCGTCCCGAGAGACGCGGTCGATGCGGCTTCGGACCGGGTCATCGCCTCGCCGATGCCGGGATCGGTCGTTGCCGTGCACGTCTTCGACGGCGACGTCGTGGCCGAGGGGGACGCCGTCCTCGCCGTCGAGGCCATGAAGATGGAGCACACCCTGCGCGCCCCAGCCGGAGGGATCGTCCAGCTCCGGGTCGCTGCGGGAGAGCAGGTCGGTGCCGATGCAGCGCTCGCCGTCATAGAAGAGCCAGAAGACGATCCCGAATCCTAGACCCCGCCCGGAACCGGGCCTAAACAGAAGTAGAGAGGAACACCATGCCGGAACTCGAGGGCGATTACGCCGAGCTCAGGGCCACCGTCGCCGATTTCGCCGACAGGGTGGTCGCCCCGCAGGCCGCGGAGAACGACCGCGAGCACCGCTTCCCGTACGACATCGTCGCGCAGATGGGCGAAATGGGGCTGTTCGGCCTGCCCGTACCCGAGGAATACGGCGGCATGGGCGGCGACTACTTCGCGCTGTCCCTCGCGCTCGAAGAACTCGGCCGGGTCGACCAGTCGACGGCGATGACGGTCGAGGCCGGCGTCGGCCTCGGGCTCATGCCGATCCTCAAGTTCGGCACCGAGGAGCAGAAGCAGGAGCTCATCCCGGAGCTCGCGACGGGCAAGGCGCTCGCGGGCTTCGGTCTCACCGAGCCGGAGGCCGGCTCGGACGCCGGGGCGACCAAGACCACGGCGCGGCTCGACGGCGGGGAGTGGGTGGTCGACGGCGCGAAGCAGTTCATCACCAACTCCGGCACGGACATCACGAAGTTCGTCACGGTCACGGCGGTGACGGGCGAGCGCGAAGGCGGGAAGAAGGAGATCTCGACGATCATCGTGCCGTCGGGGACGCCCGGCTTCGTCGCCGAAAAGGCCTACGACAAGGTCGGCTGGCACGCCTCGGACACGCACCCGCTGAGCTTCTCCGATGCCCGCGTGCCGGAGGAGAACCTCCTCGGCGAGCGCGGGCGCGGGTACGCGAACTTCCTGTCGATCCTCGACGAGGGGCGCATCGCCATCGCCGCGGTGTCGGTCGGCGCCGCCCAGTGCTGCGTCGACGATTCGATCGCGTACGCCAAGGACCGAAAGTCCTTCGGGCAGCCGATCTCGCAGTTCCAGGCGATCTCATTCAAGATCGCGCGGATGGAGGCGCGCGTCCACGCCGCCCGCCTCGCGTACTACGACGCCGCGCGACTCATGCTCGCCGGCAAGCCGTTCAAGAGCGAGGCGGCGATCGCGAAGATGATCGCCTCCGAGGCCGCCATGGACAACGCGCGCGACGCCACGCAGATCCACGGCGGCTACGGGTTCATGAACGAAACGAGGGTCGCGCGGCACTACCGCGATTCGAAGATCCTCGAGATCGGGGAGGGCACGACCGAGGTCCAGCTCATGCTCATCGCGCGGGGGCTCGGGCTGTGAGCGCGGGAGCGAATCCGGCGGAGGGCGCGGGCGCAGACGGCGTCGAGGTCGTCCGCGAGGTCGTCCAGCGAGGGCTGTGGTTCGAGGAGTTCGAGGTCGGCACGCTTTACAAGCACCGGCCCGGCCGGACGCTCACCGAGGCGGACAACGTCTTGTTCACCACGCTGACCATGAACACCCAGTCGCTGCACCTCGATGCCGCGTGGGCGGCAGAGCAGCCGAACTTCGGCGGCGAGCGGCTGATGAACTCGATGCACACGCTCTCTACGCTTGTAGGGCTCTCGGTCGCGCAGCTCACGCAAGGGACGATTGTCGCGAACCTCGGCTTCTCCGAGGTCTCGTTCCCGAAGCCCGTGTTCCACGGGGACACGCTCTATGGCGAGACGCTGTGCGTGGGTAAGCGCGAGTCTCGCTCCCGTCCGGGCGAGGGCATCGTCTCGCTCGAGCACATCGGCCGCAATCAGCACGGCGACGTGGTGGCCAAGGCGGTGCGGAAGACCCTCATGCAGCGCCGCCCCGCGGGCGAGGGAGGCGACGCGGAATGAGTGCGGAGGCTGGAATGCCGGGCACGCCCGCGTGGCGACCGCCGGGGCCGGCGCTGCTCTTCTGCCCCGCGGACCGACCGGAACGGTACTCGAAGGCGCTCGACCGTTCCGACGCGGTGATCCTCGACCTCGAAGACGCCGTGGCGCCGGAGAACCGTGAATCGGCCAGGGCGTCCCTCCGATCGGCGGCCGCCGGGCTCGACTCCGATCGCTATCTCGTGCGGCTCAACGCCGTCGACACTCCGGACTTCGTCGCCGATGCCGCGGCGGCGAGGGAGATGGGCGCGTCCGCCGTCATGCTCGCCAAGACCGAGAGCGGCGACGACGTGCGCCGGGCCGCCGCGGAGAGCGGGGCGGCGGTCCTCGCGCTGGTGGAGACGCCGCTGGGCGTGGTGCGCGCTGCCGAGATCGCCGCGGCTCCCGGCTGCGCCGGGATGATGTGGGGCGCGGAGGACCTCGTCGCCGCGATGGGCGGGGCGACCTCGCGGTTCCAACCCGAGGAGGCGGAGCTCGGTCGACGAGTCGACGGTTACCGCGACGTGCCGCGGCACGCGCGGTCCGCCGTCGCGCTGGCCGCAGCGGCGTTCGACCGCTTCGCCGTGGACTCCGTTCACCTCGATATCGGGGACGTCTCCGGCCTGCGGGCCGAGGCCGTCGACGCGGTCGCGCTCGGCTACGCGGCGACGGCATGCATCCATCCCTCGCAGGTCGAGGTGATCCGCGCCGCCTATGCGCCGCCCGCGGCCGAAATCGCGTGGGCAGAAAAGGTGCTCGCCTCCGCGGAGAGCGAGGGCGGGGTCTTCCGGCTCGACGGCCGCATGGTCGACGGCCCCGTGATCGCGCAGGCCCGCGCGACGATGCGGCGGGCCGGAGCGAGCAGCGGGGCCGGCGGAAACGGCGGAAACGGCGGGACCCACGACACCGGCGGAACCGGCGCGGCCGCAGCGCCCGGCGAGACCAACTGACAACGAAACACAACCCACAGGAAGAACAAGACGGAGGTCGACGATGAGCGGTCTTACTGTTTCCCACGCCCGGGGGCCCGAGGGGCCGCCACTTCTCACCACGACGATCGGCGAAAACCTCGCCGAGACCGCCGAGCGGTTCCCCGACAACGACGCCCTCGTCGACGTCGCCGCGGGCGTCCGCTTGACCTACGCCGAGTTCCTCGGCGTCGTGCGCAGTGTTGCCACGGGCATGCTCGACCTCGGCGTCGCGACGGGCGACCGCATCGGCGTGTGGGCGCCGAACCGCTGGGAATGGACCGTGGTGCAGTATGCGGCGGCGGAGATCGGCGCGGTCCTGGTCAACATCAACCCCGCCTATCGAACGAGCGAGCTCTCCTACGTGCTCGAGCAATCGGGGATCGCGTACGTCTTCGCGGCGACTGAATACAAGGAATCGAAGTACGCGGAGATGCTCGAGTCCGTCCGCCCTGACGCCCCCGGCCTCCGGGAGGTCGTTCTGTTCGAGTCCCCGGAGTGGGAGCGGATCTGCGGGACCTCGGCCGACGAGCAGCGTCTCGCCGACATCGCCGCTGGTCTCTCCGCCGCCGATCCCATCAACATCCAGTACACCTCGGGCACCACGGGCTTCCCCAAGGGCGCGACGCTCTCGCACACGAACATCCTCAACAATGGGTACATGGTCGGCGAGTTGGTCAAGTACACCGATGCCGACCGCGTGTGCATCCCCGTGCCCTTCTATCACTGCTTCGGAATGGTAATGGGGAATCTCGCGTGCACCTCGCACGGCGCCGCGATGGTGATCCCCGCGCCCACGTTCGATCCGGTGGCGACGTTGTCCGCCGTCAGCGCGGAGAAGTGCACGAGCCTGTATGGGGTCCCCACGATGTTCATCGCCGAGCTGGCGCTGCCGAACCTCGCGGACTTCGACCTCGGCACGCTGCGCACGGGGATCATGGCGGGCTCGCCGTGTCCCGAGGTGACCATGCGGCGCGTGATGTCCGAGATGCACATGTCCGAAGTGTCGATCTGCTACGGCATGACCGAGACGAGCCCGGTGTCCACGCAGACGCGGGTCGACGATTCCGTGGACAGGCGGGTGTCCACGGTCGGCCGGGTCGGGCCGCACCTCGAGGTCTCGGTGGTCGATCCGACGACAGGCGAAACGCTGCCCATCGGCGAGGCCGGCGAGATGTGCACCCGCGGCTACTCCGTGATGCTCGGGTACTGGGGACAGCCGGAGAAGACTGCCGAGGCGGTCGTGGACGGCTGGATGCACACCGGCGACATCGCGGTGATGGACGCCGAGGGATACGTGCAGGTCACGGGGCGGATCAAGGACATGGTGATCCGCGGCGGCGAGAACATCTACCCGCGCGAGATCGAGGAGTTCCTGTACACGCACCCCGATATCGTCGATGCGCAGGTGATCGGCGTGCCCGACGCGAAGTACGGGGAAGAGCTCATGGCGTGGGTGCGGATGCGTCCAGGAACCCCGGATCTGACGGCGGAGGCCGTGCGCGACTTTGCCGAAGGGAAGCTGTCCCGGCACAAGATTCCGAAGTACGTGCATGTCGTGGACGAATTCCCCATGACGGTGACGGGCAAGGTCCGCAAGGTCGAGATGCGGGCGGAGTCCGAGAAACTGCTCGGGCTGTAGTAGTGGGGAGGGAGCGGCGGCGGGCGGGAGCTATCCGCCCGCCGCTAGCGCTCCGCCGGCGTCGCGAAGTCGAGCAGCGCGTCGTGATGCCCCCGCTCGTAGGGCGTTTCCGAGTCCGCCGCCGCCCGCGCCCGCAGCTGATCCCGATACTGCTCGACCGGTGTCCGCGGATCGCCGAACTTCGCCCGCGCCTCGGCGGGCGTCCACACGCGCGACGACTCCGGCGCCTCGCCGCGCAGTATCGGGGCGAGGACGGGGGCGCCGTGCGGCGAGATCGCCTCGAGGAACGCGACCTGCCCGGCCGGCCGGCGAGCGAGGTACGCCATGGAGACGCGGAGGAGCGCCGTCACACCCGAATCGACGATCCGGGCCTGCTGCACACCGAGCAGCCCGCGCATCCACCGCGGGTACGTGGCGATAACCCCAGCGCGAATCACTGGGCCGGCCACTACGCGGACGCGGCGGGGGAGGCGCGTGAAGATCGTGCGCATCCCGTCGAGAATGAAGTCGACGTTGTACTGCGCGACCTCCGAGCCCACGAGACGCGGCCGCCATTCCTCGAAGTATTCGCGGACCTCGGCGCGGGTGCGGGGCACCGAGCCCGGCTCGATCGGCTGGAACTCCGCGGCGCGTGCGCACTCCCTCCAGTACTCGGCCTCCTCGGCCGGGGCGAGTGGCCCGGGACCGAATTTCTCGTAGACATAGAGGATCGAGTGCCAGGCAGTCATGTGGATCCAGAGCTGGGACGAGGGCCGGTTCGAGTCGAACTCTCCGCCGGTGACGGGGTCGGTCCCGCGCGCCCGCGAGTGGATCTTCATGAGCACATCGGAGGATTGGATCACCGTCTCCGCGTCGCCGTAGAGCACGGTGGCGAAGTACTGCACCGTCCGGTCGTAGCGCAGTGACGGGCGCTGGAGCACCTGGCCGCTCGCGTCGACGGCGGCGGCCAGATCGGGGTCGAGGTGCTCGATGGTGACCGCGCGGATAAAGCCGAGCAGCGCGGAAGTGGGGTAGGACCACACGCGGCGGGCGACGGATTCGGGCGCGAAGAAGCCGTAGTCGCGGCGAACGACTGCGGGCACCGCGCGGCGCCGGGTGGGTGCGGAGTCCGAGCGTGTGGAGCCCGAGCGAGCTGAGCTGGAGTGTGCGGAATTCGAGACCGCCGAACCGGGATTGCGGAGAAGCATTTGGACACCTCACAGTGTTTTGTCAAGCCGTGTCCGCACCCTAGCATCAGTAATGTGAATTGGGCCACACCCAATTGGATTATCCGCGGGAGGAGTAGGGGCCGTCAGGGCGTTACCGGCCCTCCGCCGGCCGTCCCCAGCTCGGCTACCCCTCCGCGAGTCCCTGGTTCGGGATCCGCCCCTCAGGCACGACCTTGGAGCCGTTCCAGCGGTAGATCACGTCCGTCGTGTACGCGCTGGCCATCGCATTGCCCGCGCCGGCCGCATCGAGTGCTTCCCAGTCCTTGTATCGCACCGTCACCGAATCCGGGGTCGTCGACAAGATGACGTGCTGCTCGGGAGTGTTCGCCCCGACCCCGAGGAACTCGCCCTGGTGGAACAGCATCAGTTGCGTCTGGAACTGCGCGTTTCCCTGTTCGGACTGGATGAGGCTCGCGTACGAGAGGTCGGCGCACGCGTTGTAGTTGCTATCGCCCTCGTAGATCCACGTGAGTCCGGGAACGTTGGGCGCGGGCACGTTGGCGATGTTCGCGCCGATCTCGGGGGAGTCCGGGTCGACCCGGCAATCCTGGGGCTCCGCGGTCTCCGTGACCGTCTCCTTCGCGGCGGAATCCTCCGCGCTCTGGGCGTCCCCATTTCCGGCATCGCCCCCGGTCTGGTCCCCGCCTCTGGCGCTGCTCGGGGATGCCGTAACGATCACCGTCGACGGGCTATCAGTCGACGGCGCCCCGGCATTGCAGGCCGCGAGCGGAGCTGCGACGGCAAGCGTGCCCGCGAAAACGAGCATTCGGCGTGTATGCCTGGTCATAGAATCCACCCCTTGAAAGCCGTCGAACAGGGCCCTCCCCTGGGTCCCGCCTCTCCTCATCTATCCGGTTCCGTTGCCAACTCGTTACGCATTTACCATTGAATGCATACATAAAATATGTCTTACTGTAAGGTTTCGCTCACCTGATGCGGCCTGCGCCGGTCCACGTCTCGCCCATGAATCGGTGTGGCCCGGGCTCGACCCGGTGTGGTCGGGAATTCGCGCGCCGATCCCCACTGTTTTCAATTAGGCGTAACTAACCGAAATGGCGCCCAGATCCTGCGATAGCGGTATTCTCGACCGGGAAAGGGCCAGGGCCGCGCCCCGGCAGAACACCAGCACGCCACGAGGAGCGGATGATCATGAGCCAGCACTCGGACCCTCATACCCCTGGCAATGACGGCGGAGGTGCCATGCCCGCCGAGCCGATCTGGAGCCCCACCGCGCAGGAAGTCGAGGCGGACCAGCGCACCGAGTTCGCCCGAGGAGCCGCCGCCGAGTACGGATACGATGCCTCGCCCACGGACTACGCTGCCCTCCACCGCTGGTCCGTGGAGAAGATCGGAGCGTTCTGGGCGGCGATCGGGAGGCACTTCGACTTAACCGTGGACTATGAGCCCGTCGCAGCAAGAGATCCAGCGGGAGGAAACGACCCAGCTGACAGCGACTCCGCCCAAGACGGCGGCGCGGCCCCTGAGCCACTCGGCGCCGAGGCCGTCGCGACCAACGACCCCGCCGGCCCCCGCCGCGCGCGTGGCTTCGGCAAGCCGGGCGAGCCTCTCCTCGAT